>JAFGSO010000011.1 GCA_016934605.1 Calditrichota bacterium
AAGGACTTCCCGGATAATCTGCTCTATAATAATATGATTACAGTGGCAGGAAATCTCTACTACATCCTCACCGGTATATGAATTTGGTGATCGAAAATAGGTTAGCACGCAGTCATCAAGCAGTCTGGAACCATCCCTGGATCTGATCTCGCTTCTTACTGCCATCCTGTGGTCACCGGCTTTTAACTGCCGCTTCGACAACTGGTTTATGATGGAAAGCGAATCGACACCGCTGATTCTGATCACTGCGATTGCGCCCCTTCCCGCCGGGGTGGAAAGGGCTACGATGGTCTCTTCACTGTCGATGTATTTCATGCCGGTCTTATAAGTTGATTACTTCTTTTTGCGCCGGGGCTTTCCCTGTCTGGCCGGGGTTGAGACTTCTGCCGGCTGCTCGGATCCTCCGTTTCCGGGATGTGTCTTTTTCTTGATATAACGTGTCTGTGCCATGCTCAAGAGGTTGAAAACGGCGTAATAGAGGTTTAATCCTGACGGCAACGAGTAAAAGATAAATATCATGAAAATCGGCATGAAATAGATCATGAGCTTTTGTTTAGGATCGGTCATGGACATCTTTGACTGCCAGATCATGGTGATTCCCATTAGAATAGGAAGCACATGAATACTGTCCCCGAAAAAAGGCAGACTGAATCCCAGGTTCAGGGTATCGGGACCGGACAGATCGTCTATCCACAGTGCAAACGGTTGACCCCTTAGCTGAATGGTTGAACGAAATACAATAAACAGGGCAAAAAGTACCGGCATCTGCAGGAGCATGGGCAAACAACCTCCCAGCGGATTGACACCGTGCTCTTTATACAGTTTCATCATCTCCTTATTCATGCGTTGAGGATCATCCTTGTATTTTTCCCGCATCTCAGTCATTTTCGGCTGCAGATATTGCATCTCACTCATCGACTGATAGCTTTTTTTGGTCAAAGGATGCAGAACAAGTTTTATCAGAATGGAAAAAACAATAATAACCAGCCCGTAATTGGGAATGAAGCGGTGAAGGAATTTGAATGCCGGTATAATCAACAGGCTGATGGGACGGAAAAGCCGTTCATACCAGTCCTTGTTCATGACCAGAGATTCCAGCTCAACATCATATTTATTCAGGATATAATAATCGAGGGGACCAAGATACACCTTAAATGTATCCGAATAGAGAGCAACCGGTTCATACCGGGAATCGATAGTAATATTAAATTCTTTTTCCGGTCGGATTTTGTCTTCGTGTTTAACACCACCAATAGTTGCACCGTTTGTTTGAGCAGGTTCAGAGGGAATCAGTGATAGAAGAAAATATTTTGTCCGAATTGCTGCCCAGTCTACCCGTCCGTTAAAATCTTCTTCGGCATATTTGTCCGATGCATCCATGTTGATCAGCTCTTCTGCCATATAGGTGTAAGCTCGTGAATAACTAAGATCGTCCGATATATTTGCCTCCGTGGAGGGCAGACCCTTTTTCCAGCCAACAAAATATTTTCGGTTGATAACATAATTCTGCAGGTTTCTGAACTGTACAATGAGGTCGAAGGAATAACGGTTATAATAAAAACGCACAATTTTTTCGATGCGGCCCTCACGAACCGGTAGATAAAAAGTGATTTCGTATTCAGGTCGCTCCGGAGTGAGAGAGACCTGTTGGCCGTTCATAAAATTAGAATAAAGATTATAGTCGTTCAGATTAAATTCCCGTCCGTCAGAATTCAGAAAGTTGATCTGGAGGCTGTTTTCCCGGATCAGATCCACATTTCCTCCGCGGAAGGATTTGTAATTCAACAGTTCCCAGGAAGTAGGATTTCCACCATCGGCAGTACTCCAGGAAAATGCAACGACATTATTTTCAATGTGGATTGTCTTTATCTCCCCGCCTTCCTGCACAGCAGGTGTCTGTATATCCTGCCTGGCGGTATCGGTGACGGGTATTTCCGAAAGCATTTCTTCCTTCACTTCGGGAAGAGCGGGAGTCGTATCACGGGTTGTTATCAGGGTATCCTGAACATCAACCGGCTCCCGAGGCGGCCGATCTCCGGCGATCCACCGCTGATAAAGCGGCATTAACAGGGTAATAACAACTATCAAAACAATTCCGATGATTGTTCTCTTATCCATTTTTAATCCTTGTTTGATATTGGCGGTACCGGATCAAATCCGCCCGGGTGAAAGGGATGGCACCTGGAAATTCGCCTGATACTCAACCAGGCACCGCGAAAGAATCCAAACCGTCTGAATGCTTCCTCGGAATAGTGGGAACAGGTGGGATAGAACCGGCAACTCGGCGGAAAGAGGGGCGACAAAAACAACCTGTACATCTTAATCAGGAATATTATCAGATATTTCATGAATCAATTAACTAACAGATTTTATGATATTGCTGATTGAATGGAAATCATCAAAATACTCTTTAATTATGAATACTGTTTCCTTGCCCGCAAAAAGATCCCGATTCAAACGATAGGCCTCGCGGAACAATCTCTTCATCCGGTTTCGTTTAACGGCGGTACCAACTTTTCTGCTCACCAGAAAAGCAACTCCCTCTGAACCTGAAGAACGAATAAATATGGTACACACTTCAAATGAGAATCGCCTTCCCTCCTTAAAAACTCTATCAATATCTTTTTTTTTGTTTAAAATCAGGGATCTGGGAAGGGTAAAGCGTCTTTTAGAATTCATCGCTCACAGACAGCTTCCGTCGACCTTTGCTTCGGCGACGAGCCAGGATCTTGCGGCCGTTTTTTGTTTTCATTCTCTCACGAAAACCGTGCTTATTTTTCCTCTTACGATTATGGGGTTGATATGTCCTTTTCATGCGAACTCCATTTATCTTCTCATTGTTCTCAATATCGATTTTAAAGCCCAGTAATTAAATAATTTTTGCATGTCAAGTCAATAGTTGAATATATAATCTGGCAGCAAGTCGGAAATTCCCGATGGTAGATAAAAAATAGTTGCAATAAAAAACCTCCT
>JAFGSO010000159.1 GCA_016934605.1 Calditrichota bacterium
ATCTGGGTGGATCCGGCAACGGCCAGCTGGTGGATTACCCGACTGCTGGGACGGAAATGTGAACTGTTCCTGCAGCAGAGCCCGGTTACCCGCATGAAAGCCATCCGCAACGAGACTCAGATTCAGGGACTGAAAGCCGCTCACCTGCGGGACGGAGCAGCCATGGTGAAATTTCTTCACTGGCTGAGCAAGAACCTGGAACAGACCACCATCACTGAAATTTCCGCCGCCGAAAAACTGGAAAAATTCCGGGCGGTTCAGGATCTTTATCAGGGTCTCAGTTTCGAGACCATCTCCGCCTACGGAGAACACGGCGCCATCGTTCATTATTCCTCTACCCCGGAAAGCGATGTGCCGCTGAAACCTGAAGGCATCTACCTGATCGATTCCGGCGCCCATTATCTGGACGGAACTACCGATATTACCAGAACTGTGGCGCTGGGAGATCCCACAGCGGAGCAGAAGGACCGCTTCACCCGTGTCCTGAAAGGGCACATTCAGCTGGCCATGACCCGTTTTCCACGGGGGACCGCCGGCAATCAGCTGGATACCATCGCCCGCAAACCGCTGTGGGATATCGCCCTCAATTATGGACATGGCACCGGTCACGGTATCGGCTCCTATCTGAATGTCCATGAGGGACCGCAGGCCATTTCCTATTACCGGGGAATCGGCGTGGCGCTGGAACCGGGAATGGTAATTTCCAATGAACCCGGTTATTATAAAGAAAGCGAATACGGCATGCGGATTGAAAATTTGATTCTAACGGTGGTTGATGAAGAGGCGTCCGAAAACGGTTCTGAATTTTACACCTTTGAAACAGTGAGTTTCTGCCCCATCGATCTCAAGCTGGTCGAAAAGTCACTGCTCAGCCCGGAAGAAATCGACTGGCTGAACAGCTATCATGCGGATGTCCGCAAAAAACTGAAACCGTTGCTGAATGATGAAGAGAGAAAATGGCTGGAGAACGCAACGGAGGCGATCTGAGGAAAAGATATTTTAATAAAGTCCACAGATTACACAGATTAACACGGATTTCTGGCAGCCAGAAGCGAATTTGTATGAATTTGCACGAAAATAAATTAATGGATACTTGTCTCACTTTGAAGAATTCGAACGATTCCCCCCTTCGAAGGCCTGTCCGGCTTTAGACGGAGGGCAGGGGGGATGTAAAAAAGGATTAAAAAAAACAAAATGCACAGAAATCCTATAATACCTTATAACCCCAAACTTAATCAAACTGCCCGGGAACTTCGACGAAATACCATATCAGGAAAAAAGGGTTGTGGAAAATTCTGAGATGGAAACAATTAGGGTATGAATTTCATTCAGGTTCCTATTGACCAATTTATTGTCAATTTATACTGTCATGAACTAAAACTGGTTATTGAGGTCGATGGGCCTGTTCATGAAATGCCGGATAATAAAAAGGAGGATATGATCAGGCAGGCTAATTTAGAATCTCTGGGAGTACACTTTTTACGGTTCAGGCATGATGAAATATGGGAAAATCCCGGTGAGGTTATAAGTGTTATAAAGCAGTTGATTAATAGCAACGGGAATGTTGAACAACATCCCCCCTTTCCCTCCTTCGAAGGGGGGAATTTGTGATTAAAAATATATAGATTTTAGAACTGGTATAATGTATTCTAAAAATGATGAATTGAAAAACCGGTTGAACCGCTTCTTCAAAACGGACAATTTTACTTTACAGGCCCTCAATGGCGGGGCATCTGTCCGCCACTACTATATGCTTTCATTTCCCGGGAAATCCTATTTTCCCATCCCCAGCATTGTTCTGATGACCCTTCCGCTGGGCCGCCTGGAAACGCTGGACGATTACCTCAACATCAGCTATTATCTTCGGCGCCATGGTGTTCCCCGGCCACGAGTGTACGAGATTCAGCGGGATGACGGCTGGATTTTCCTGGAACCGGCCAGAGGAGAGCGGCTGGATATGCTTCTTCAGAACTGTTCTCCTGACCGTATGAAAAACCTTTACTCCAGGGTGGTGGATTTCCTGGTCAATCTTCAGCAGAAAGCCGTCTATGAAGCACATTGCCCGGCATTCAACCGCTATTTTGATGCGGAAAAATATCTGTTCGAATTTCATTTCCATGTGAAAGAACAGCTTTTCAAATCGTATTATTCATTCACACTTTCTCCATCTGAAGCCAAAATTTTTCAGACTTTTGCCGAAACCATCAGCCGCTTTCTCGATGCCCGCATTCCGGTTTTTGTCCACCGGGATTTCCAGAGCAGTAATATTTTCTTCCGTAGCCGCAGTAAAAATCTAGCCTTGCAGATTATCGACTTCCAGGATGCCCGCAGCGGACCACTGGTATATGACCTGGTTTCCCTGCTGTGGGACTCCTATGTAAAAGTGCCGGAGGAAATCCGCCAGTCCATGCTGCAGAAATTTTACAGGGATCAGCCGCTGGTACGGCAGCATTTTGATGAAGCAGGCTACCAGAAAACTGTCGATTACACTATCATTCAGCGGAAACTGCATGATGCCGGTGCCTTCATCTACACTTTCCGGCTGACCCGTAATTCACATTACCTGCAGTACATTGATGAAGCGGTAGACATTGCCTTAAACAGCATGAAAAAATATCCCGAATTCCGGGACATGTGTGAAATTCTGGAAAAAACAAGAAGGAAATGACATGATTAGAACCGTAATATACCGCCTCGAAGGCGTTATTCTGAACCAGGAACTGCTCCGGTTCAAAGCCTACGAGAAGTTATGGATTTATATGCGGCAAGATTCCCGCTGGCAAAATTTTGAGGATATCCTGAAATTGCGCGAACTCTATCTGAAAAAAAGAGGCACCATGGAGCCTTATCAGGATATAGCCGCCCATTATCTGGAGGAAAGACAGCTGAACAGGTTCAGGCAGGAATGGGATCTGTTTTACCGCAAAATGAGCAATTTTTACATCCGGGCCATCCCGGGAATGCTGGATCTGAATAAAAAACTGAATTTTTATTATAAAACCGCTGTTATAGGCAATGCAGGTGCCTTTTTCGATAAAGCCATGAAAAAATTCGGCCTGGATTACAATTTTAATATTATTCTTTCCCAGTCCACTCCCATGGATGAAAGTGAGACCCATTCCCTGCTGCAGGAGATTCTGCGGAAATCCAGGGCAGCGCCGGAGGAAACGGTGCTGTTCAGTGAGCGGCTTCATCCGGATATTTCGGCCGGAGAAATGCTTGGTCTTCACACGGTATGGGTTACATTCGACAGCAAGACCAAAGGATTTACGCCGCAGAGTATCCGGGAGCGGCAGTACATGGCATCTCTGAGCAGAGTTCCCGAACGTTTGCCTGCCCGGTCCATGGCCATGCGGCAACCGTTTGCAGTGGCCAGAAAACCGCGTGACCTGGAAAAGATAATTGCCCGACTGGAGGAGGGGGAAAAGCTGCCCCGGCCGCTTCAGCCGGAGGAAGAGAAAAAACAGTTTACTTTATGGGATATCGCCAAGGAGATTCTGAATATTCCGGATTTTGATAAATAAACAGATTGGATTTTAAAAAGTAAAATCCGTGAATTCCACACAATCATTCTTGAAAATGTAAGATTTTCATCCTATTTATTTTAAAACAGGGATAAAACATATTCCCCTTTTTCAAAGGGGAAAAGTTATATTACCGAACATTTATTTGTCAAAATTTATTTTGCAGGTGCAGGGATAAAAAACTAACTTCATCACATTAACTTATAAATATTGAAAGG
>JAFGSO010000160.1 GCA_016934605.1 Calditrichota bacterium
AGGGGATTCAGGGGTGGGTCAAATATCACCTCATACATGTAAAGCCTCCACTACTAATCTTATCTCTCAACGCCATAATTTATTCATGAATTCTTCTGTATCTGTTTCTTTAACCGGAAAGCTTCTCTTTAAAAGAGAGGCGGTTGGAGGGTGAAGTAATAAACTTATCTGAAATAATTAAATACATATTTATACATTTATTTGACTTTTGATACAGCCCCCCGTCGGGACTCAACCATCCATAGTTTCGTCGGGATTCAGGAGCCGGGAATCAGAATCCTGAATCCTGATTCCTGAATCCTTAAATATTTTGATTCTTAGAGCCGCATTTCTGAGAGATTATCTCTTAGTTTTACATGGCTTAGGTGATAATCCGTTTAATTTGTTATTAACATACATTCTACCTACACCATGATGTCTTATTATGTTCAGCAGTATAGCTAACAGGTGTGATAGGTAAGCCGACCTTCAGAAAAAATCAGTCAAAATTCCGGTGAGCGGAACGTCAAAATTCTGACTGTTTGACCGAGCACCCAATATTTATTATTTAATTTAGGACTTCCTCTAATATTGGGTGCTCGGGAGTTTCAGAATTTTGGTGGAGCGAACCGTTGAATTTTCTGATTTTTTCTGACAGTCTTGACCTTTTGGTTCTTTTCTGTCAAGAGAAAAGAACAAGAAATAAGGAGAATGGGAAGTCGAAAAAGATCTCCTTACTTTAATTATTTCTTTCAATTGCTCGTAAATCCAGTCTGATGGTAAAATATTACAGACTATCAGTGGTTGAAAAAAACTCATTTATTCACAGCAATTTAAAATTTCAAATATTTTTTGTTAGATTTTGATGAATATCTATAATATTGAAAAGATTTAGTTTTTTCTGCTTTACAGAATCCGGGCGACTTCCTCCGCAACTTCCAGGGTGGTATTCGTACCTCCCATGTCATAGGTTCTTACCTTAGCTTCTTTGATTACAGTGGCTATAGCATTTTCAAGACGCTTTGCCATATCCAGCTCGGTTAACCAGTCCAGCATCAGTTTGGTCGTCAGAAGCATGGCCATGGGATTCACCTTATACTGACCGGCATATTTTGGTGCCGAACCATGTGTCGGTTCAAATACGGCATAATTATCGCCCATATTGGCACTGCTGGCAAATCCGAGTCCTCCAACCAGCTGGGCGGCCAGATCCGACAGAATATCTCCGAACATATTTTCTGCTACCAGGATATCGTAATCAAACGGATTTTTCAGAAGCCACATGCACTGGGCATCGATATTGGTTTCATACAGCGGAATATCCGAATAATCCTTCGCCACCTCCCGGGCTGTTCGTATCATTAAACCACCGGTTTCGCGGAGAACATTCGGCTTGTCAACGACGGTTACAGATTTCCTTTTAAATTTCCGTGCATATTCAAAGGCCTGAGTAACAATATTGGCGCATTTCTGCCGGCTCATGATCCGGGTTGATAGTGCCAGGTTTTCCAGGCCATAATTCTTGAATTTCTTCATTTTGGGATGATTCGCCTCCAGGGTATTGAAAACCGCCTCGGGTATGGGATGAAATTCCACCCCGCCGTACATCCCTTCGGTATTTTCCCGGAAAATTACCAGGTCAATTCCTTCCTTGTAGTTGAGGGGATTTCCGGGATAGGCCTTGCACGGTCTGAGATTGGTATGCAGATTAAATTCCTGACGGAGCCTGACGATAGGGCTGAAATATTCATATCCTTTTCCGTGCAGGTTTTCATCCAGTTCTTTGGCGGCTTCACCTTTCGGTTTGGAGGTAATGGCTCCGAAAAGAGCACAGGTGGTATCCTTCATCATTTCCAGGGTTCTGTCCGGAAGGGCATTTCCCTCGTGTTTCCACAATTCCCAACCGATTTCTCCGGGGATATATTCCGCATCGAGTCTCAATTCATCCAGTATCATGCGTGCTGCTTCCATCACATCATGTCCAACTCCGTCTCCGGGCAACCAGGCGATCCGATATTTGGGCATATTTTCTCCTTACTGATTAATTTTCACGAGTTCAACCTACAACCTACCAGAAGAGCAAATAATTTACATTTTCATTTGTGTCTCTTCAATCGAATTTGAAGAAACCTGGAATAACCTTCCGAAGGTTTTAACCTTCGGAAGGTTTACGGAAGGTTCTCAGCCGCAGCGCATTGGTTACCACCGTCACGCTGCTGGCTGCCATGGCTGCCGCAGCGATCATGGGATTCAACAGGATACCTAAAAACGGGTATAATACTCCTGCTGCAATGGGAATCCCCAGTGAATTATAGAAAAATGAGCCAAACAGATTCTGCTTGATATTTCGCATGGTTGCTCTGCTTAGCTGGAGAGCCACGATCACATCAGTGAGACTGCCCTTTACCAGGGTGATATCACCGGCCTCCATGGCAATATCCGTCCCGGTACCCATGGCGATTCCTACATCGGCCTGAGCCAGAGCCGGGGCATCATTTATGCCGTCTCCCACCATGGCCACAATATGACCATCCTCCTGCAGCTTTTTCACATAATCAGATTTCTGATCCGGTAATACTTCCGCATAAAATTTCTCCACACCTGCTTCCCGGGCAATTGCTGCTGCGGTTCCGGCATTGTCACCGGTAATCATAAAAACCTGTATCCCCATCTTTTTCAGATTTGCAATTGCTCCCGGTGAATCCGGTTTTATGGGATCTGCTACTGCAATAATACCTGCCAATTGATCTTCTGAAAGTACATACAGGGGTGTTTTTCCGCTGCCGGTGAGCTCGTTTTGCAGTCGATCAGTATGATTCTGGCCATTTCCATTTTCCCGAAACAATGTCTCATTACCGATACTTATTTTTTTGCCATCAACCATGGCATGAATTCCTTTTCCGGGAACTGCCAGAAAATCAGTGGATTCCAAAAGAGAGAGGTTTTTCTCTCCGGCTGCACGGACCACCGCCTCAGCCAGCGGATGCTCAGACAATTTTTCCACACTGGCTGCCAGTTGAATCAGTTGTTCTTTTGAATATCCGTTAAAAGGAAATATATCAGTCACCTGCGGTTCACCCTGACTGATAGTTCCGGTTTTGTCCAGCAGAATGGCGGTGATCCGGTGTGCCGTTTCAAGCGCTGCTGCATCCTTAATCAGAATTCCTAGCTCTGCTCCCTTTCCGGTCCCTACCATGATGGAAGTCGGTGTTGCCAGACCGAGTGCACAGGGACAGGCAATAATCAGAACAGTAATAAATGTGATCAGCGCGTAGGTGAGCTGGGGAGGCGGTCCGAACACCAGCCAGATAAAAAAGGTAATAATAGCGATGACAATCACAACCGGTACAAAGTAGCCTGCAATTATATCGGCAAGCCGCTGAATAGGTGCTTTGCTTCCCTGAGCCTCATTCACCAGACGTACTATCTGAGCCAGCATGGTATCCCTTCCAACCCGGGATGCGATAAAGGTAAAACTGCCGGTTTTATTAACGGTAGCTCCAATGACCTTATCTCCAGCTTTTTTTTCAACCGGCATTGACTCCCCGGTAATCATCGATTCATCCACGGAGGAATAGCCTTCTTTTACGATACCATCAACCGGTATTCTTTCCCCGGGTCGAACAAGAATCCGGTCTCCGGGACGTACCTCTTCAACCGAAATATCGGATTCTGCCCCTTTGCGAATCACGCGAGCTGTTTTCGGCTGCAGTCCGATAAGTCTTTTTATGGCATCGGAAGTATGTCCCTTCGCCCGGGCTTCCAGCAGCCGTCCGAATAGTATCAGAGTAATGATGACAGCTGCGGTATCATAATAGACATGCTGCAGGCTGGCGGGAAAAAGTATTGGAATAAATGTATTGAGTAGCGAATAGATATAAGCAGATCCGGTCCCAACCGCTATCAGCGTGTTCATATCGGCAGAGAAATGCCGTACTGCTTTCCAGGCAGCGGTAAAAAATCCTGATCCCGCAAAAAACATGACCGGAGTTGTCAGTATAAACAGGATAAACCAGCGTAATTCCCTGGAAACATTCTGAAGAAAAGGAAACATATCCGCCATTGAAAGAATCATCACCGGCAGGGCGAGAGAGGCTGAAAAAATAAATTTAAACTTCAGACGCGAATAGGCTTTTTTTCGCCGCAGTTCCTGCTGGTCCGGCGGAATATCGGAATCCTGTTCAACTACAGAATAACCGACGCTTCTAATAGCGTTTCCCATCTCCCTGAGTTCCACCATCTGCGGAAGATAAGTTACCCGGGCTTCTTCCAGATTGAGGTTGACTACCGCGTCGGTCACACCGGGAAGTGCCTTCAGGGCTTTTTCAACTCTTCCCACACACGAGGCGCAATGCATGCCTTCAATTTTCAAAGAGACATCA
>JAFGSO010000161.1 GCA_016934605.1 Calditrichota bacterium
AAGCTTTGTATGGAATATCAGGAGCTGCGAGATATGTTTGTTGAAAAATTACAAATACCGGTTGTTTGCCCTGAGGGGACATATTTTCTTTTTTTCTCAATCAAAGATTTGTTACGCGGAAGGACATACTGGGAGGTAATAGATCAGTTAATGGAGGAGGGAGTTACCGTAGCACCGGGCGCTGATTTCGGAGCGAGTTTTAAAGATTACATCCGGATATGTTTTACCGGTGAACCTCCGGAGCGACTGGAAAAAGCCATCGAGAGGTTGAACAGAGTGCTGGCATGAACAGCAAGATAACAAGATACAAGATTACAAGATACAAGATTACAAGAATTGGTAAAAATATAAAGAAAACAGTCATTTGATATTAAAAAAGCATAAGGATCAATATCTGAATCCCGAATCCTGGTTCCTGGCTCCTGGATCCAACATGGCATCTCATGTAATTAATATATAAAAATGACTATTAAAAGATTGGTTAGAGAAATGTTACGAGTCGGATTTTACCAGTTTTATCCCGCATTTGGAGAGGTTGAAAAAAACCTCCGGCAGATTGTAAAATCTCTTTCAGCAGTGGAGGCGGATCTGATAGTTTTACCTGAACTGGTATTTACCGGATATCATTTTACGGATAGGTCTGAAGCAGAACAATTAGCTGAACATCCCTCTGATAGCCGGACAGTGGAGATGTTAAGTGACCTCTCCCTGAAGAAAGACATGATTATCGTATCCGGTTTTGCCGAAAAAAGCGGTGATAAATTGTATAATTCCTCCGTTTTAATCGGGCCGCAGGGTCTAATCCACATTTACCGGAAAATACAGCTTTTTTACCGTGAAAAAGAAATTTTCGATCCGGGAGATACTCCTCCGACAGTTCATCAAATCAAAGGGACGAAGGTTGGCATGATGATCTGCTTCGACTGGATTTTTCCGGAAATCAGCCGGATTCTGGCGCTAAAAGGAGCGGAAATAATCTGTCATCCATCCAACCTGGTTTTGAATTACTGCCAGAAAGCAATGATAACTCGTTGTCTTGAGAACAATTTTTTCGCCATTACTGCAAACAGATATGGGACCGATTATCGTCCGCACGGAAAGCTAAGATTTACCGGCCAGAGCCAAATTGTTGCACCTAAAGGCGAACTGATTTATCGAGCTAAGTCCCGGCAGGAGGAAATCTACATAACGGAAATTGATCCATCCATTGCCCGGGACAAGAAAATTACCGAATTGAATGACCTGATGCGAGACCGCCGTCCCGATTTCTACCGGGATATATGCAGCTGAGAATGGATTTTCTGACTTTTATTAGAATTACTGCCGTGTCGAACTATTGAAGTAATAAGGCGTTTAAAAACCGCAGTTGGCACCAAAATAGGGGAAAAAATGGCAAAGAAAACCATACTTTGGGTTGATGATGAAATAGAATTTCTTCAACCACATATTTTATTTCTCAGAGACAAAAATTATCAGGTTGAGACGGCTACCAATGCCGATGATGCATTGACGATAGTCAAACAGAGGAATGTCGACCTGGTTTTACTGGATGAGATGATGCCCGGTAAAGATGGGCTTACCGCCCTGGGCGAGATAAAAGCTGTTCAACCGGGACTACCTGTTATCATGATCACAAAAAACGAAGAAGAAAGCCTGATGGAAGATGCCATCGGGTCCAAGGTGGACGATTATCTCACCAAGCCGGTAAATCCCAGCCAGATTCTGTTGGCATGTAAAAAATTTCTGGAATCACGGGATATTTCCCAGAGGCGTCTCACCGAATCCTATTCGCAGCGTATGAATGAAATTTCCATGAAACTCATGCAGCCGCTTGATTATCCCGACTGGATCGACATTTACCGCAAACTGAGTATCTGGGATCTGGAACTCCGTGATGTGGATGAACATCATATGAGGGATGTCATCTACGATCAACGGCGAGAATGTAATGTGGAGTTTGGAAAATATATTGAAAGAAATTATCAAAAATGGATAAACGATCAGACGGAAAGACCAAGGCTGTCCGTAGATATCGTGAAAGATTTTGTTTTTCCTGAAATGGAAAAGGGAAGAAGAGTGGTTTTCGTGGTGATCGACTGTCTCCGTCTCGATCAGTGGTTAACCCTGGAACCCTTCTTTTATAAGAATTTCACTATATCAAAAGAATATTATTATTCCATCCTTCCCACTGCCACGCCTTTTTCCAGAAATGCTATTTTTTCCGGCCTGTATCCTCTGGATATTGAGCGGCGCTATCCCGAATTATGGTCTCAGGGAGAGGATGATGATTACAGCAGGAATCGTTACGAGGATAAACTGATGTATGACCAGCTGCGGGTTCTTGGTTTAAAATTTAGAAAAGAACCGAAATATGTTAAAATTCTAAATTCAGAAGACACAAGAAATCTGGAGAAAAATCTGCTGTCCCTTCTTGATGCACCCATGCTGAGCATCGTGCTAAATTTTGTGGACATCCTGGCACACAGCCGGTCGGATCTTCCCATCCTGAAGGAAATAGCTCCGGACGAGCCTTCTTATCGCTCGCTCACCCGCTCCTGGTTCGAGCATTCCCCGCTTTATAATGTTTTTAAAATGCTGGCCCAGCAGGATGTGACGATATTTCTGACCAGCGACCACGGGAGCGTGAGAAGCCTTCGCGGAACAAAAGTGATCGGCGACCGGGAAACCAGCACCAATCTCCGCTATAAATTCGGCAGAAATCTGAAAGCGGAACCTAAACATGCAATATTCATAAAAAATCCGAAAGATTATAAACTGCCCCAACGTAATTTCAATTTAAATTATATAATTGCCAAAGAAGATTACTATTTTGTTTATCCGACGAACTATCATAAATATCTGGCATACTATCGGGACAGCTTTCAGCATGGCGGTGTTTCTCTGGAGGAGATGATATTACCGGTCGTCAGGTTAGATCCCAGAAATATTTGAACAGTTATTATTCCTGATTTTCACAAAAAGTAGTTGCGACCAAAAACCGACTTAAACATGAATGATGAAAATTCAGAGATAAAAAAATATCTCGAACAGGTCGCTTTTTCTCCGGAAGAAACAGCAGCTGTTGCCTCCCGTTTCGCCGGTGAATTGAATGGTGGAGATATAGTTGCTTTTTATGGTCAACTCGGTTCGGGAAAGACTTTTTTCATCAATTCACTCTGCCGCAAGTTGGGGGTACACCAGTCCGTTACCAGTCCAACGTTCACAATTATCAACGAATATTCTACAGCAAACGGTCTTTACATCTATCATTTCGATTTTTACCGGCTGGAAAATAAAACAGAGTTACAGAATCTGGGGCTGGATGATTTTTTTTACAGCGATTATTTATGTTTGATTGAATGGGCCGATAAAATATTTAAATTTCTCCCCGAAAGGCGATGGGAAGTGTTCCTTGAATTTTTACCCGATAAACCCGAAGCGCGTAAAATAAAGATTGTCAGAATTAATGAATCCTGAAAAGAAAATTTTTCATTTGTTGGGAATTGAATCCAGCGGTATAACATCAGGCTTATATATCTCGGATAATGACAGATTGCTCGCACAGATGACGCTCAATATTCAAAATATCCATTCCCGGCGTCTCTCTACCATGCTAACATCGCTTCTGGAACAATCTGACATGAAAATAAGGGATATTGATGGTATTATACTCTCTGCCGG
>JAFGSO010000012.1 GCA_016934605.1 Calditrichota bacterium
CCCATGCTGTTTTTCCCGGGATGGAATACGCTTCTTGCAGGTTATCTGGCTGGTAGCGGTCAGTTAAGGCTGCTCAGCGATCTCGGAAACGGCGATTTTGAATGGTATTTATTGAAGGGTCATGTTATCCTGGCCATGTTTTCCTTCATGCTGGCCATGGGAGGTAGTTTTATACTGAATCAGATGAAGGATGTTGAGTCCGATCAAAAAAACCGAAAACTTTTTCTCATCGGGAATGGCTATCTCGGGGCAAAGGCAGCTGCCCGGGAGAGCATATTTTTGCTGGCCGGCGGATTGCTGACAGCTGGTTTCATAAATGTTTCGTTTCTGCTGGTAACCGCCTTTTTTATTCTGATTTCCAGTTACCTGTATAATTTCAGGCCATTTCTCTATAAAAATCGTCCGTTCGCCGGATTTACACTGAATGTTCTGGGAGGCTGGCTGGCTTTTACTCTGGGATGGATTACAGTCAATTCATTCACCATGCAATTTATTTTTCATTCCTTACCATATCTTTTTCTGAATACCTGTCTCATTTTGCTGACTTTGATTCCCGATGCGGTTGGGGATGTAGCCACCGGGAAGAAAACAATCTGTGTGAGATACGGATTGCGCAGGACGGTTTTTGTCGGGGCAGGCCTGTATATTTTGTCACTGGCCAGTTCCCTGTGGATAAATGATCAGCTGGCGTTGCTGATTAATTTATTTCTGCTTTTTCATTTTTTCCGGATGATCCGCCAGCCTTCCGGGGAACAGGCAGTCCGTTTCCTGAAAATGGCAATTTTTTATTTTTCATTGGCTGTTTGTCTAAAGTTTCCGCTTTATTTTATATTGATGGTTTCTGTTTATTTTATTACCCGTTATTATTACCGGGAGAGGTTTGAATTTGATTACCCCAATTTTCGCGGAGCCTGAGTATGTATGCGAGCGGGCAGTTAGAGAAAAATTATGATATTATTGTTGCAGGTGCGGGTCCCGCAGGTTGTATGGCTGCATGGCATGCTGCACGGGAGAACCTGTCTGTACTGCTGTTGGAAAAAGACCGGGAAGTGGGAACGCCGGTCCGGTGTGCGGAGGGGGTCGCCAGGAAAGATGTTGAGGAATTACTAGAGCATCCGGTTTTGCCGGGCTGGGTGGCTGCAGAAATTTCGCGATTCCGGTTGATTGCACCGGATGGGACACCGGTTTATGTGAATATAGATGATACCGGCTATGTTTTAAACAGAAGATTATTTGATTATGGCCTGGCCTTAAAAGCGGTATCGCAAGGGGCCAGATTGATCACCTCGGCGGAAGTGACCGGAGTCCTTCGGGAAAACGGGAAAATCTCCGGGGTAAAGGTTTTAATAGATCGGGAAACAATTCCGGTGAAAAGCAGCATAGTAATTGCGGCAGATGGTGTTGAATCCAGAATTGCACGATGGGCCGGCATAGATTCTACTGTTCCTCTGAAGGATATGGAAACCTGTGTTCAATTTACACTGGCCGGTATTTCTATTCAGCCTGATACCTGCGATTTTTACTTTTCGAAAAATTTTGCTCCGGGGGGATATGGCTGGGTTTTCCCGAAAGGAGAGAGAACTGCCAATGTTGGCCTGGGTATCTCGGGAACCTATGCGCGTAAAAACAGTCCGGAAATATATATGGAAAGGTTCCTGAAAAATTATTTTCCTGACGGATCTATTATTTCAAGAACTACTGGCGGTGTTCCGGTGGATAAAACGCTGCGCGATCTGGTGATGGATGGGTTTATGGTAGTGGGAGATGCTGCGCATCAGACGAATCCAATATCCGGTGGTGGTATCACATCAGGAATGATAGCCGGGAAGATAGCCGGTGCAGTTGCTGCCGCTGCGGTTAAGAAAAATAAATTTACCCGAAAGGAACTCTTACCCTATTCCAGAGAATGGCAAAGGCGTGTAGGAAGGAGTCATCTGCGTTATTACCGGTTGAAAGAAACTTTGCTCAGGTTCAGTGATGACGAATTTAACCGGATTGCCGCAGAATATTTGGAATTACCGGATAATAAAAAAAATATATTAAACCTGTTTAAAATCGGTTTCAAGAATCATCCTGGTTTTCTCATCGATATTCTGAAACTTTTTTCTCCGGTTTAGGATTATCTCATAATTTGAAATAGAATACCCTTTTAAGATAATAAAAATGAAATATTTACACTCTCGTCAATATGGAGTTGAACTTTTATGAATTTATTTGATAAATTGAAGTCCGGCCTCAGTAAAACCCGCAGGCAAGTATTCGATCAGATTCAGGATGTAATTTTTTTCGCCAGAACGATTGATGATGATCTGCTGGAGGAGATTGAAGAACTTCTCATTGCCGGTGATGTCGGGGTGGATACCACTCTGGAGATCATTGAACGGGTGAAACGGCAGGTGAAACGGCGAAATTATGAAAATGCTGATCAGCTGTTTAATCTGCTGAAAGAAGAAATTGCGGGGATGTTTGTCCCGCCCGCTAATAAACATGAGCAGGAAAATCCCATCCCGTTCGTGATTTTTGTAGTGGGAGTGAACGGTACCGGTAAAACCACCTCTATCGCTAAACTGGCCTGGCGTTACCGGCAAAAGGATAAAAATGTTCTTCTGGTGGCGGCGGATACATTCCGTGCAGCAGCCATTGAACAGCTTCAGATCTGGTCTGAGAGAGCCGGAGTCGATATGGTAAAACACCAGGAAGGTGCCGATCCCAGCGCTGTGGTGTTCGATGCCATGACTCATGCCAAAAATCAGCACAGGGAAGTTGTTATTATAGATACCGCCGGCAGACTGCATACAAAAGTAAATCTGATGGAAGAACTGAAAAAAATGAAACGGGTGATTCAGAAAATTATTCCGGAAGCGCCGCACCAGAAGCTATTGGTACTGGATGCAACTACCGGTCAGAATGCGGTATTACAGGCCAGACAGTTTATTGAGGTCATCGGAATAGATGGGATAATTCTGGCAAAACTGGACGGCACGGCAAAGGGTGGTTCGGTTATTGGAATTTCACATACTCTGGAACTGCCGGTGGAGTATGTAGGCCTGGGCGAAAAAATAGATGATCTCGAACCTTTCGATCCTCAACTTTTTGCTGAGGGTCTTTTTCAGCTTAACAATCAGAAAATTCCGGATAAGAATCCATAGATATCATCGAGTTAGCCTGAATGATCTGAGAACTCTAAATTTTGTGTTTTGGATTTCCGGGAGAAATAATATTATATTTATGCTGGTTCACATTAGATTAAGGGGCAGGGCAGTAGCATGCGGATTCAAAAACCAAAGCAAAAAATGGTGTATTCATTGCGGGAAGTTTGCCGGCTTACCGGTCTCAGTGATTCAGTACTAAAACGATGGGAAGTAGAGTTTCCACAGTTGAAGCCGGTGAGAAACCGGGCAGCTAATCGCAGCTATCTGCAGAGGGATCTGAAACTGATATTCTTTCTCCGGGATCTCATATATGTCCACAAACTGGATGAACAGGGCGTTCGGGAGCGATTAAAATCATATAATACAGCAAAAGATCAGGACAGCCCCTCCTATCTTAAATCGGTACTGTCGGAAGTCCGGATGGAAGTTGAAGAAATCCGGGAGCTATTGGAACAGTAATATCTTGTAATGTTCATTGACAATTTTAACTGAATGTATTAAATTTTCATGGTTCGGAGCGTGGCGCAGCCTGGATAGCGCACTACCTTGGGGTGGTAGGGGTCGCTGGTTCAAATCCAGTCGCTCCGACAGGTAAAAGGGGAATCGGTAAAGATTCCCCTTTTTATTTCATGCCGGAATATACTTTGGATTATGCAAAACGTAAGCCCTGCTAGAAATCAGATCAATCCAGAAAAATTATCATTGGGAATTATCATTCCGGCTTACCAGGTTCGAACTGAAATCCTGGAAGAACTGATTCGGCGTATCAGACAATCCTGCCGGAATTATCAAATGAAAATAATTATTATCGATGACGGATCGGATCCACCGTTATTGGACCAACTTCAGTTACCGGAAAATATTTTACTGTATCGACATGACAAAAATCTGGGAAAGGGAATGGCCCTGCAGACGGGTTTCCGGGAACTTTTAAAAAGTCATTCACCGGATGTGATTATCACCATTGATTCAGATCTGCAGCACC
>JAFGSO010000162.1 GCA_016934605.1 Calditrichota bacterium
ATTTTGTTTACCAGCTTCTTTTTTTCCATCCTTTAGCCAGACAGGCTTTTTTCTTTATTCTTTTTTCTTTTGTCTTTATAATGAGTCTTTCTCGGTGTCCTCAGTGTGCTCAGTGGCAATTCATTAACCACAGAGGGCTCAGGGGGCACAGAGAGAAAGACCATTGTATTGTCCAATGATGGTAAAGTTTGTGAATTAGCCAGGCTAAATTATTCATAATCATTAATCTATAACTTGTGATTCTGATCATATGCCCTCTGGTAGATTGCACTAAGTTTATTTTGCTAAGCTGTCAGGATTAATTTATCAGGGATGATTATATGACTGGTGCAATTTTTCTATTCTTTTTACCATACCCATCCGGTATATTTTTTCAAACAGCCGATATCAATTCCTTTTCATCATTTTTACCACATAACAGAATTAAATACTTGGTAAATAAAATTTGTACCGGCACCGATGTTTTGGAAGTCCGAAAGTATCATTCTCAAAGGGAATTTTATACAATATTGTTTTACACCGAATGAAAACTATATATATTCACTCATCCCGGGAGCAACTCGAAAATGTTTTAAATTTTCTCGATATAGAATCAGAAAATGAAAAAGCTCTTTAGAAGTAAGTATATATTTTTATTAGGTTTTATAGTGGTAAATAAAAAATTGATTTCTCTGGAGGAGAGAGAGAAAAAAAGTACGCTTTTAGTGAAATTTTAGTTTTTGCGGTACCGGTAATCTACCAGGTGTGTGATATTTTCCGGGAATAATTATGGATCCGTCAATTTATGTATATTGAATATTTTGGATTAACGGAAGAACCTTTTAGTCTGGCTTCTGATCCTGAATTTTTCTATCCAAGTTCCAGCCAGAAGGAAGCACTGGCGCGGCTCCAGTTTGGAATTGATTTACGAAAAGGTCTTCTGATTTTGACCGGTGATGTCGGATCCGGGAAAACCATTGTCATTCAAACCCTGGTATTCAACAGAAAACCGGACCAGAATATGGCCCTGATTGTAAATCCCAGAGTTGTAGGTTCTCGTCTTATCCCTAATATCTGTCGGGAACTCGGAATCGAATTGGATTTTGCACAGATGTCAAAATCTGAAATATTTACTATTCTTACTGAATATGTCCTCAAAAAGTCTTTTTATGATCAGAATTTTATTATCATTGTCGACGATGCGCATGAATTAAGTCCGGAACAACTTGATGATATACTTCTCCTCGTGAAAGTTGAGACGAATACCCGTCAGCTGATACAGGTTGTTCTGACCGGTTTACCTGACCTGCTGGATAAGCTGAAATCACCCGAACGTAAACCACTTTACCAGCGAATACAAATTCACTACCATATTAAACCGTTTAGCTACGCTGATACCCAAAATTTTATTTTACATCGCCTGGCCAAATCAGGGCTGAAAAAGCAGGAAATATTCAAAGCGGATGCCATTCAGAGGATTCATCAGTTGTCCGGAGGTATTCCAAGAACCATTTGTGTTATTGCTTCCAATGCGATGCTATATGCATTTCTGAAAAAAATAAAGAAGATTGATTACCAGATAGTCAACAGTGCAACTGATGAAACCCTTCAGGCGAGTGTAGATGAAGAAGCAGTAGCACCGGAAGTGGAACTCAAGGAAAAATATCCACCCCGGTTGAAACAAAAACCTCAGCACCTGCCGAAAAAACGGCCATGGTTAACCTGGGCTTTGATTGCTCTGTTCCTGATTATTGCCTTAATCGGTCTGAACATCCTGGCAGAATACCTGATCAGTTATTTCAATCTGTTTTAGAATTTTTCCCTGAATATCCTGAGAGTTGGTTCATCAAACAGACAGATGTGCACACGTTTCAGAGAACCTTCCCGGTTATTTCTCATATACTCCCGTACCGAAGCAAGTATTATCTCGGCACATCTGTCTTTGGGGAATCCAAAAATTCCCGAACTGATAGCCGGCAATGAGATGGATTGTAGCTGGTTCTCTTCGGCCAGTCTGAGGCTGTTTAATACGGCGTCTTTTAACTTCCTTTCCTCTTCACCTTCTCCCCAGCGGGGGCCCACAGCATGAATCACGAACCGGGCGGGAAGATCGCCTGCAGTAGTCATGGCCGCTTTTCCTGCGTCCAGGTATCCTATTTTATCACTTTCTACCTGGATGATATTTCCTCCCTTCCGCACAATAGCGCCTGCAACACCGCCCCCATGCTTCAGATACGAATTGGCAGCATTGACGATAGCATCTACTTTTTCACTGGTGATGTCCCCGTGAATCAGAATCAAATGCTTGCCGGGAACTGTTTCTTCTTTCACGATTTCTTCATTCATATCTTTCCCTCCTTTATAAGATTATGATGACTGATTCAATTGAATGTGGTATATTTTAGATAATTTTTTGACGGTGCAAAAACAAGTAAAAATTTTAAACCAAAAACAGACCCTCTTCAAAATCAGAAGGTGCAATTATGGCAAAATTGTGTCCCAAAATAATTCTGGAAGGAACCCGTTTGACTTTTAAAACGGAAATTGCCCTGGCGCTAAATGAACATCCCGGGATTGTTGGCCCGCGAAAATACCGTTACCATTCACCTCTGATTTCCGCTGAGTGGTGTGCTTTTACCAATTTCCCATGGGGAAGAGGGTTGATAAATTTTGAGCAACGGGAAGAAGAAAGAGCCATGGAAACATACAGAACCTGGCTGCATCTTTTTGAATTGCTACCGTATTATTCATGGATTATTGACCGGTTTCATATTTCAACCAAACTCTACCAGAAACAGGTATATGGCAGGGAGTACGACTTCAGCCGAATGGAAAAATCACTGAAGAAATTGGGTTTCCGGATTGTATTTTGCACACGGAAGGCAGAATCTTTCCAGGATGCCCTTCATGAGCGTTTGAAAGTTACCGGGAATCCCGATCAATACCGGGACCTGGATTTATTTGTCGGGGAACAGGAAAAGTATAGAGAACTTATCAATCAATCTGTTTTGCCGAAATTCGAGGTCGATGTTTCACACAATCGGATATCACAGGTTACCGATGAAATTGCTGACTGGCTGGAGAGGACAGGGGGATTATGGGCTAAATAGTCATCAGTCATAAGTCAGCAGTAGGCAGTTGGCAAAAACAAGACAACAAGATTACAAGACAACGAGATACAAGTAAATTAGTACAAAGTACAAAATATTCAGATGTTCTGTCTATAAGCTCTGTCCCACAGAGACAATTGATTTTAGCCAGTGCCTTC
>JAFGSO010000163.1 GCA_016934605.1 Calditrichota bacterium
GATACCCGGCTCAAGCGCAAAGTGGCCATCAAGTTTCTGCCTCCGTCTGTAGCAGCAAATGAGGAAATTCGTGAACGTTTCAGAATAGAAGCCCGGGCCGCTGCGGCGCTGAATCATCCCAATATCACTCAGATTTATGCCTTTGAAGAATCGGGTGATTTCCGGGGGGACAGGGAGATGTTCATCGTCATGGAATATATAGAAGGCAGGGAGTTAAAAGAGCTTATTTCCAATTCTTCTTCCCCCTTTACTTCAGGGAGTTTGTCCCCCCTTCGAAGGGGGGAAAGGGGGGATGTACTTACTATAGCCGAAATCATCGACTACGCCCTCCAGATTGCCGAAGGCTTGAAAGCAGCCCACCAAAAGGGCATCGTTCACCGGGACATCAAATCATCCAATATTATGATTACCGATGACGGCAGAGTCAAAATCATGGATTTTGGTCTGGCCAGAGTAGGCCAGGGTATACACTTGACAAAGGAACAGTCTACTCTGGGGACTACTGCTTACATGTCACCGGAACAGATACGGGGAGATACGGTGGACCATCGGACAGATATCTGGTCATGGGGTGTGGTGTTGTATGAAATGGTGACAGGTCATTTACCGTTCAAAGGCGAATATGAGCAGGCGGTAATATATTCCATCCTGAATGAAGAACCGAAATTTCAATCAACAATAAAATCTGGATTTCCGGATGGAATCGAAAATATTATTAGATCCTGTCTCATCAAGCAAGTCGATCAACGATATCAGAGTATGGATGATCTCATATACAGCTTGCGAAATATGAATGGAAATTTAACATCTGAAAAATCTTCCTTTAATACTGATAGAAGTGATCGCTTGAAGAAGAAAACACACTATATCTGGTTTGCTGTGGCAGCTCTTCTTGCAGTTGTTCTTCTTTTTATTATATTAAATAACGAATCTGCTTCTACTGACAGACTTTCTTCAATAGCGGTATTACCTATGGATAATATCTCTGGCGATCAGGATCAGGAATACTTCGCCGATGGAATGACTGAATCATTTATATCCAGTCTTGCTCAAATCAGCTCACTGAGAGTTATTTCGCGGACATCCATTATGAAATATAAGAATGTTCACAAACCAATCAGGGAAATTGCCCGAGAGCTAGATGTGGAGGCAATTCTGGAAGGTTCGGTTTATCAGGATAAGCAGCGAGTACGGATTACCGTCCAGCTGGTTGATGCTTTACGAGATCAAAACCTGTGGGCCGAAAACTACAACCGTGAATTGGAGGATGTTCTGTCAATTCAGAGCGAGGTAGCCCTTGCAGTAGCCAGACAGATTAAAATTACCCTCACGCCGGAGGAAGAAAAAAGGTTTGCAAGGACTTATTCCGTAAATCCCGCAGCTCACGAAGCCTATTTGAAGGGTGAATATAATGTCCAGCAATTCACTATGGGTACCGGGACCCTGGATCAGTTAAAAAAAGGCATACAGTATTATCAGCACGCTATTTCGTTGGATCCCGGCTGGGCGAAAGCCCATACTGGATTGGCTTATGCCTACCACTGGCTGGCGTCAGCCGGAAATGAAGAAGAGTATTATCCGTTGTCAAAAGCATCAGCGCTGAGAGCTATTGACCTGGACGAAACTTTGTCTGGACCACATGGATCTCTTGCCTTTGTTTTACATAATTATGACTGGAATTGGGAAAGAGCAGCGGCAGAATACCGCCGTGCCAATCAGCTCAATCCCAATGGTTTTGCCTGGGGAATTGCGATCTTTTTATTGTCTGCGGGGCAGTATGAGGATGCGGTTACCTGGTATAAACGGGCAGAACTGAGAGATCCACTCTCCACGCTTCTGAAAAGCCAATTGGGTTGGGCATACATTAATGCAGGGCGTTATGATGATGCTATACAGAAATTAAAAAGCACACTGGAGTTGAATCCAAAAAGTTCCCAGAGCCGATCTAATCTTGCTGAAGCGTATTTGCGGAAAAAGATGTATGAAAAAGCCATAGAAGAATTAAAAATGATAACCGATAGTAGTAATTCACCCTGGTTTCTGGCACAGCTTGGATATGCTTATGCACTCGCGGGAAGAAAGAAGGATGCCCGTAAAATACTGGAGCAGCTTGAAGAAAGAAAAATTGATGACTTTGTTGTAACATTGATGGAATTATATGTGGTATTAGGAGAGATAGACAAAGCACTATCTATTCTTTCAGAAGCTTATGAGAAAAAGGATCGAGAAATTCTTTATATAAAAAACAGTTTTGTTTATGATGATTTAAAGGAGAAACCATCATTTCAGAAAATTTTGAAAGGAATAGGTTTCCCGCAAGAAAAAATTATCATTGAGTCATATAATTGACACCGATAAATAGTGTTTATGGATATGGTTGTGACAGATGACCAGGAATAATATACTGCATTACAATGTTATACAAAAACTTGGTGAAGGGGGCATGGGAGTGCTGTGCCTGGCTGAAGATATCCGGCTCAGGCGAAAAATTGCCAGCAAATTTCTGCCGCAGCCTGTCGCAGTGGATGAGGACGCCGGTGAACGGTTCAAAATAGAGGCTCAGGCTGCTGCTGCATTGAATCTTCCCAATATCTCTCAAATCTATGCCATCGAAGAGGTGAACGAGGAGATATTTATCATCATGGAGCATATTGAGGGACGGAAGTTGAAGAACATCGTCAAAGAAATCCCCCAGGATAAAATTTCCTCTGCATTCGATAAGCGATCATTTCCCTCTTTTTTAAAAAGGGGTGATGTGGGGTTAAAATTAAATGACGTCCTCAATATTGCGATCCAGATTGCCGAAGGCTTCTCAGATATTAATATACCCTCGTCCCACCGGAACTCTTGGTGAGCTTGATATCCTGCAGGACTGATTCTTTTACGTTGATTTGAAACGAAAAATAACTGTAGCCCTGCGGATTAGGTCCCCAGGCAAATGACATCTCCCAGCAATGAAGATCCCGGTAGATGTTAAAGCTTTGGTAATTTATCTGTTTATTGATTAAATCGATATTGGCAGTATACTGAATCCGCCAATTTCGGGTAATTTCCAGACGGCCGGAAAGGTTCATATCCAGTCTCTTCTGAATCCTGAGAGGATTACTCTTGTCATAAGTATAAGTAAAATTTGCGGTAAGATCCCAGGGCAATTTGAACTCTTTTAAGCCCTCGCGGACCGGATCTGCAGTAATGTCCGACATCGCCGGACTATCTGCAACCTGTGTCGTATCAATATCGGTAGCTCGTTTTTTCTCCTTCTCCGGAGGTTTCAAATGAATCCGGGCATTCAACTGTGATCTGAGAAGCCTGGGGAGGGCAAATCCATCTTCCCATACATATTCATTTTGCAGTGTTCTGCCTCCCTCTCCCCGCTTGTATAATGTGTGTACGAAAGATGTACTCAAATCAAAATCCCGGCTGGCACTGGCACGAATACTGGTATTGATATTTCTCCATTTAAATTCATCGGCAATAAAATTGTAACCGGAATTCATATTCATGTTGAACAGATCGATTTTCTTTTCCTCACCGTTTCTGATAACTTTTCCCTGAAATAAATTATTGATGGAAATATTCATACTGCGGGATTCTCCGGAGGGAGTTCCTCCGAAAGGACTTCCGCGGAAGCGGTCAGATTCTACTTTCCTTCCACCCGTATCGCTGAAAGTTTGAACATAACCAAATGCCGGATCGGTGAAATCCGGACTGAAAGAAAAACTGATGCTTGGATCCATTTTATGGCGGATGACTTCCAGGGGAAGAAAAGGTATTTCAAATAATCCGTAAATGGTGGTGGATGCACCGATACTGGTATTGAAGGTATGGCGTGCCCTGAATTCATTAACGGTATCCGCTACAGCCTGGTTCAGGGAGTCGACAAAAGTATAATCCAGATAACGCGGCACCCACAGTTCCTGTAACTGAATATTCTGGTTATACTTAAAATACCTGAATATTTTGCTGTTGAAAAACAACCCGGCGGAATGTTGCCATCCCATTGTCTGATCTCTGACAAAGACACTATCCTGAAGTCGTTTGTAACCCTGATTCCGGAAATTGCTGTTATATGAATAGGTAAGATCATGATACCACTGTCTTCTGGGAGTTGTTGTCGGATCGAAATTAAAAATATTAGACTGGGTATGGCTGAAAGAAACTCTGGGAAGCGTGTAGTCGATATTTCCGGACTGCAGATTTTCAGTCCGGCTGATACTGGCATTCAGCGAATTCTTGGACGAAGGCCACCTTTTGGAAAAAGACACATCGGTAGTTAATACCTGATTCAGACGGTCTTCCAGATTTTGTGAATAATCATTGAGAAACGATTTATCGCTCACAAAGGAGCCACCGGCATTTAAACTGGCAGTTTCGTTCAGGATATGATTGTGAGCGAAGTTTACACTCCATCGCTGGACTTTCTGTCCTGTGGTGACATCCCTGGGAGCATACCTTCCATGAATATTCCCGTTGAGCACATATCTCTTCACATACCGCAGTTCACCCTCGTAGGCTGTACCGGTCCTTTCAAAAAAATTCGCCAGCAAGGTAGCATCCCAGTAATCGGAAGCTGCCCAGTAGTAACCGAAATCTCTTAAAGAATTTCCCCCGTAACTGGATTGGAGAAATTTAGGAATAATAAATCCGGAGCGGCGTCCTCTTTCCATGGGAAATACCCCGAACGGAATTGCGGCAACAGGCACGTCGGCTATATACATGATAATTGGTTTGGCCATGGCTCTCTTGCCGGTGATGATCCGCATTTCATAACTTTTAAAATAAAAATGAGGATTATTAATACTGTCACAGCTGGTAAAATAACCGTCCTTTACC
>JAFGSO010000164.1 GCA_016934605.1 Calditrichota bacterium
GCCCGTCTGGCCGAAGGACAGGATACAAGATACAAGAAAGTGAATATAGAAAACAAAGAACAAAGTATAAAATACCGTTGGCAGTTGGCAGAACATAGTTATCAGAAACCAGAAAGCAGTCTTCGTTACCGACGAGGAGAGACTGGTATTCCCGACTCCATGTGAACCTCCGGTTGACCTGTCGGGACTAAACCGTCGCTGGTTTAGCCAGTAACCAGAAACCAGTTTTTAGCCAGCGACTTTAGTCGTTGGAACCAGAAACCAGAAGCCAGCAATCATATCTGTTGAGTACTTGACATAGCTCCGCCAGGTCAGTTACATAATCTTTGTTCTGAATCCAGGGGATTCAGGGAATTATCTTTGAAAAACAATCACTTATATCTGTATTACTAGATGCTGTATATGATAAATTTCATATCCAGCAGAAATCTTCATAAGATCAAAAATCCTTTTATTTTGCTCTATCGTTTTCATGAAACCTTAAAAGAGCTTCAATCCTTTCAACCAGTAATCTGGTATTATACGGTTTTTTAAAATAGTCCTTTATACCGGAACGAAAAGCACGAATCACTTCATCACGGGAGAGTCCATCATCGATAACCAGGATTTCCAGGAACGGTGCAGCTGCCTTTAATAATTTCAGGTTCAATAAATCTTCTTCAAAAGATTCGGAGAATTCAAAGATGAGAAGTTTGGAATGTATTTCATCAAGATGTTGTTTGAGATAGTCAATATCTTCCAGCAACAGGACATCGGCATTTTTTTTAACCAGCTGGAGGAAGGAATCATCATCAATCAAATCCTTACCGTGGACCATGATTTGAGGTTTCACATTGCCCTCCACAAAATTGGCTTTTAAAACAAGGCAAGGCATAATTTTCTCAATTTTATACAACTTAAGTGCCAATCTGTAGATGCGAATGGAAAATAACAGAATTATTTCCTCAAGTTCAAAATAAACATAAACATACTCAAAATTACTTTTCCGGCGGGCATCAGTAACTAACAATAACGAGGGGTAAGATATCCGGGTATTTATACCCGGTAGTGGGTAATATTACCAGTTATGAAAGAGTGAAGGTAAGGGGAGTTTCAGGGGCGAATCTGATAATATTTCAGTTTTTGTCTGAAATTTTTTTCATGCATACCGGCTCTTTTTGCTGCCTGAGCAATGACCCCGGCAGATTTTTCCAGCATATTCTGTAAATATGTTTTCTCGAAGTTTTCCACAATTTTCCGTTTTGCTTCCTTGAATGAATCCTGAAAGTCGATCTCCTGCGATGGCGATGGAAACACTGCTTTATAGGTCCGCAATTCTTCTGGCAGATCACTAAGCTTTATGGTATCGTCTTTACAGAGAATGGCTGCTCTTTTAATAATATTTTCGAGCTCCCGCACGTTTCCGGGATAGTTGTAGGATTGAATAGCCGTTTGTGCCTCAGGACTTATTCTTTTATAACCATTTGATTCATTCAATGTTTTGCGGTTTAAAAAGTGATAAGCCAGTTGAAGAATATCTTCCTTCCGTTCTCTTAACGGGGGCAATTCCAGTTTTATAAGATTTAACCGATAGTATAAATCGTCCCTGAAACTGCCCTCATCTACCAGCCGCTTTAAATCGCTTTTAGAAGCCGCTACAATCCGCACATCTACTGCCCGGACTTCATCACTGCCCAGAGGCGAAAATTCTCCCCATTGGAGTATACGCAACAATTTTACCTGGAGCATCGGGCTCATTTCATCAACCTCATCCAAAAAAATGGTGCTTCCATCGGCAACCTCAAATTTACCTTTATGATCCCGGACAGCTCCGGTAAAAGCTCCCCTTTTATAACCGAAAAATTCAGATTCCAGTAAATTCTCCGGAAAAGCTCCGCAATTCAAGGAAACCATCTTTTGATGTCGCCTCTGACTGTTTTTATGGATGGCCCTGGCAATCAACTCCTTACCGGTACCGGTTTCTCCCTCAATCAACACCGGTACGTTTGTCTCAGCCACCTGCGTCACTACCTTTAATACATCCAGAAGTTTGGGATGACTTCCGATGATGGAATCGAAATCACCATTGATACTTACACTTTTTTCTTTGAATTCTTCCTGAGGAGCAGACTGATTTGCATCGATGAGGGTCAATATCTGCAGGGAGAGAAAATCCGTAAAATTTTGAAGTGTTGAAATCACATCTTCCCTGAAAATTCTGAATCTCTTCTTATGAGACAAATGGAGTATTCCGAAAAGTTTATTTTTTTTATACAATGGGAATACCAGAAAAGGAATAGTCCTGTGTTTTTTTTGAAGCTCTTCCTGATATTCCAGGAATTTTTCCCTGGTATTGTAATAATCCGGGAATCGTTCCTCCCGGGATAACAAAAAACGAAAAATGTTTCTTTCCTCATCATGTTCCGAGTTCGCCTGATTCTGCATTTTATTGTTTCTGCTTAAAACACAGTATTGATCTTCTTTACCATGACAGAAAATAATCAAACCCTTTTCAGCTTCAGAGATGTTGATGGCGAAATCGAGGGCGATAATCAACTTTCGGGTAGAATCCTCCTCTTTCATTATCAATCGCCCTACTTCGATGATTTTATGAAAATCGGATGACTGAATCATACTATCCTAATAGATTGATGAAACAAAGTCTTACTTATTAACACAAAATCGATCGAAATCAAAATCTTTTTCATCCTCTGACCAGAAAGAACAGGCATTGTCGTTTATACACCATAAGCAGTAAAATGAGGAGAATTGTCGTCAAATGTGTCCTCTGAAGAATGGATCTGAAAAGCGAATAGTAAACTGAATATTGCTATCATAAATCTGTCCGATTTTTCGGAAGAGCACAATCAAAATCGTAAAGTTTATTGGCCGATTGTCTTGTATACCCCGGTTTATTGAGACTCTATATTTAAGTATAAGAAGGATTCTGATTTCATCCGTAACATTTTTTCAAATTCAGACTATTTTTTTTATTCCAGTAACTATTTCCAATATTTACGAATATATATGCAAATATTACATAAATCAAGATCAATATGTGTGACAGGACTCACTTAATTATAAGAATTCTTAAACTTCAGCTGCCCGGATCACAGAGTGGCTTTCCGGCAAAAATCTTATTAAAATCCATTTTTTACCCCAACCCTGTAAAGTATTCGGCCAGACAGACCCGCCGGGTCGCCTTTGCGCGACTGAGATTGAAATCAGGGTATAAGAGGATGGTGATCTATCCTATTGTTTCACATTCTGATTTTTCGGGATTTTTCGCGTTCATCCTGAAACAACACAGATTGATTTGTGTATATCTATCTTTCATTTTAACTGTTAGATTTCAATATGTCGGGTTATGCACATAATCATTTAAAAAAATTACCCGGTAATTATATACCGGGTAATTTTAATCTCACATCTAACTTATTATCATGAAAAAACAGCCTTCTACAATCATAAAATTATATCAGTATCCGATATCCAGAATTGGAAAATTTCTAGAAGAAGAAACGGATAAAAACTAAACCCCTGGTACTGATCAGCGTGTCACTGATATCAACATCAGAACCCTCAATCTCTGATGAAAGACTGGCATACATAACCTGAGCTTCGGCACCCAGGCTGAAACTGTTGGAAAAGAAATATTCACCACCGACAGCCGGGGCAATGAAAAAACCGGAAGTGCTGTATTCGTCAGTCTGGGTAACTCCTCCAAAGGTCTCTTCCTCCTTCAATTTCAAACTCAAGTAACCTATCCGGGCACCGTAATAAATGGTGGAAGATTTCATAACCGACTGTGGAAAAATTCCCAGTCCGAATCGATATTGAGTGGCCGTGTATTCCTCCTTATTTCCCTGCAATTCCCAAGTGTTTTTTCCATTATAAAATCCTATTTCAGGTTCCAGCCTGAAGCTTTGCGACATTACGATGGGAACAATAATACTATGATTGTATGCACTTCCTTCAGATGCCCCAAATTCAAAAATCTGGTGAATATCCACAACCGATATGCCAATACCCCACCCGCTCTCAGGCTGTGCCTGTACCTGTCCAACCACGAAAAAACTGATAACAACCAGTAGAATAACAGCATTTCTTATCATGATAACCTCCTGATTTAATAGATGAGTTGAGAAGTGAATAAAAAACCTCAGACTGTTATTTAATTAAAATATCTGAGAAATTTTGCTCCTAATATAGTCATTGAACTATAAATATGCAAAACAAAATGACTTCCTAAAAATTAATATCATTATGTCTTCAACTCAGCTAAACGAGATAATACTCATACTTTTTAATATTTTGATCCTTATTCAACCTCCCCCTCTTCCCCCTTCCTTACTAAGGAGGGGGATTATGGTGGAGGTCGCTATATCTATAATATATAATATATTATATCGTTTTTACAGAACATCTTTCTATATCTTTATTAAATGATTGTAGAAACCAAAAGAATTTTTCTAAAATGTAATATTATACAATAAGCTGAGTTAAGGAGGTAATCCTAAAAATTAATATCATTAAATCATCGTTTTACAAAATTATATCATAAAAAAATTGGTAGATAAGAGGTGTTCCAAAAGCATAAAACCCATGAATGAGCTATTTGATCAGAAAGGAAAATGACTTCAGAAATAATTTTAAAATAAACGCCCACAGGAAGAAACGGTATCTTGGAATTCATCGATTGCTTACTATTTTAACATTGACATTGCGGTACCTCTGAATAGAACCAGCTGTTTAATACGATAAACTACCTTCCTTGTTAAGCACTACCACGAAATAAATGAATCTCCTAAAAAATACCCGGAGAGCTACATGAATATCAATTATTTTTAAAACAGCACAAAATGTCTTGACTTTCTGCAAGAAATTTAATTTATTAAATGTAAGAATTATTAAGAATGAATCTCAATTCTGAAAGGAAGGTTTTTGTATTCTCGGTAACTATACAATATTGAATTATTGGGTGTTCTCAATTTACTATAAAAATTTAGGGGGGGGGGATAAATGATTGAATTTTTGGCTTCCAGGTGCCTTTTAATATATAATAGATACAATCAAAATCGACATCCCATCGGACATTCTGCTTTGTTCTAAAGAGTGAAATGAAGCCGGAAATATTTAAATTCAAACCTCTCTAGACAAACAGCATGAATCACTCATTCACTTTGAGAATCGCAGCAATGAATATGAAAATGTGTGTTCAGCAGATGAAAGCCATCCTGTTGGCAGAAGATAAAATAACAGGAGAGATTGGATGAAAAAAGTTATAAAATCTCCACTCCGTTTATCAGTATTTATATTATGTTTTCTTTATCTTACCGGTATCCCTTTCTTTTCTAAACGATATCAGGCTGAAAGCGGAGAGATTGCTTCCGTAAAAAAGGATGTTCCAGATGAATTATCAGGCCGGGTTGTCGAGATATTCAATAGAAGCTGTACCGGTGCCGGCTGTCACTCCGGCACCAATCCGCAGATGGGCCTTAAGTTGACGGAAGAGGCCTATTTTCAAACCACAGTAAACCGGGCCAGCGTCGAAAAACCAGATCTACTGCGCATAAATCCCGGTAAACCGGACAGCAGTTACCTGGTGATGAAGATAATAGATGCAGAAAACATCACCGGATTGCAAATGCCATTCGGGAGAGATCCCTTAACCGAAAGTGAAATTTCCACTATTGTGGACTGGATCAAAAACCTGAGTTCAGATCAGAAAATCTCGGAGACTCCATCTCCAAAATTTCCTCTGTTACCATTCAACGGCTGGAAGGTTGTCAATATTCCCACATCGCGCACCGTGGATGCCGGGCGTTGGTATTTTCTGATCGCACATCGCTTTCTGCCGAATGTAAACAACGGTTATGATGCCTTTTATGGCCTGGATGGACCTGCCAATATTTTCCTCAACTTCGGATATGCGTTTACCGATCGTTTTTATGTAAATCTGGCGCGAAGCAATGTCGGAGACAATGTTGAGCTGGATGTGCGTTACGGATTGAAGGATCAGTATGAAGGGGATAATATACCGCTGGCTGCCGGTGTACAGTTCTCGATCAACTGGATTAGTGAAAAAAGACAGGGAAAAGACCGCTTTCGCCCGGAAGTATTTAAATACAGCCTGCAGGCGAGTGTTGCCCATCACATCCGGGATGGATTGGCCGTGATCCTTGTCCCCGGATTATTAATAAATCCGGACAGTGAAACAGCTTCGGAAGATCCGCTGATAACCATCGGGATGGGTGGAAAAATCCATGTTTATAAATCAATTTCACTCGTCGGAGAGTGGATCCCCATGGTATCCGGCTATATTCTCACCCAGGCTTTTGGTAATTATAACCGATTTGACACCTGGGCTGGGGGCATGGAAATTGCCGTGGGTGGACATGTATTCCAGATTATTTTAACCAATTCCACCGGGCTCACCACGGATCAGTATATGCGTGGCGGTGATCTGGATATCCGTGACGGAGATATGCGACTGGGCTTTAATATTTTCAGAATTCTGGAATTTTAAGGAGAAACTAATGAAACTTGAATATAATATTTATGGGAAACTTCTCGTTTTCATATTCTCTTTTCTGGTTGTTTTCTCGTGCGAGCGTGCCGGTCCTGTGGAACAGGAACCACCTTCACAGGCCACCTTCAACAATATCCAGACCAGCATTTTTAATCAGTCATGTGCTCTGTCGAACTGCCATGCAGGCAGCTCCGCACCATTCGGCCTGGACTTGAGCGCAGAAAGCAGCTACAATAATCTGGTGAATGTTGCCAGCCAGGAGGTACCCTCTCTGCTTCGGGTGGATCCCGGTGAACCGGACAGTAGCTATCTGGTTTTGAAAGTGGAGGGAGCTTCCGGTATTATTGGACAGAGGATGCCGATTGGCGGAAATCCACTCTCCGCGGAACAGATTAATCTGATCCGGGAATGGATCAATAATGGTGCCCCGAATAACTGAAATTTATTTTGCAATACATGTATGGGTACGGCCAAAAAAATTCAAGAACATACCAAAAAATCCATCAAATTCTTAACAAATAAAAAGAGTTGGAGGATAGTATGAAGAAATTATTTCTATCATTAATTATATTATTTCCGCTATTTAATCTGCCGGCACAAATAAGTTTCGAGAATCACGTGCAGCCGATTTTCACTGACAACTGTGCCTTTTCCGGATGCCACCTCGGTCCGAATGCCCAGGAAAATTTGGACCTAAGTGCAGGCAATTCATATGGCGATATTGTCAATGTACCGAGTAATGATTTTCCCGATCTCTTTCGGGTGCATCCCGGGAAGCCGGACAGCAGTTATCTGGTCTGGAAAATTGAGGGTCGCAGCGGAATCATGGGTGCACAAATGCCTTTTGGAATGGCGCCGCTTCAGCAGGGACAAATCGACACCATTCGTCAATGGATTACCGAAGGTGCTCTGCTTCCTATCACCACCAGAAAGGAAAACCAGATTGCATCCACCTATCAGCTGCATCAAAATTTTCCCAATCCCTTTAATCCCCGAACGACAATTTCCTTAGAGGTTGTACGTCAGGGAAATGTCAGATTGACGGTTTTCAATATCAATGGAGAGAGAGTTTCGGATCTGATAGATGAGGAATTGCCTGCAGGCAGTTACCATGTTACCTGGAATGCAACCAATGATCGGGGACAGACGCTGCCTTCGGGAATCTATGTTTATCGTCTGAGTGCCAATGGCTTTGAGCAGACAAAAAGGATGCTTCTATTGAAATAAGGAGAACAGAGAAAGCCGGGGATGAGCTGTTTTTTATACGATGTCTGGACAACCACGAGTTCTGGGATTTAAATTCAGCGCTCGCATAAATTATAACTGATTATGATTATTCAGAAATTGGGTATGTATTGATTAATTTGAATAATGACTTTTTCTGTTATGCCATTACCAGTTCAATAATCGAGAAAGCACGGAACGAATCTGATCATCGATTTCGGGATAATAAAAATATACTTTTTTCAGGTAATCCAGAGAGCCGGAATAAACTTCAAATTTTCTACCCAGGTTTTCGAAAACTGCTGCATCGGTACCCATTTCTGCGTACACATAATTATATATTCGCAGATAAGAGCGTCCTCCTTCCAGATAATAGTATTTCAGAAAACCACGGGACTGGACAAATTCACGAAAGATTCCGGTCATGAAAAGTGTAAAATCCGCAATGTGCTGCCGGATAATCAGTTCATCTTTTCTTGAGAAATTTTCATTTTCTGTCATGCTATTCTCAAATTCCAGAACCGATTCCATGACCGATTCCAGCTCAAACAACGGAAGCTGACGGATCCGGTAAAGTCTTTCCGTCCTGATAAAACGAACAAGTAATGCTACCAGATAATTTTTGACCGGTTCATCGACCAGATTCAGGTCAGAAAATGTCTGGCCGAGGCAATGCTGGAAAAAACGATATAATATTGGATGTTCAACCCGTCCGGTCATTTTATCCTGCCCTCTTACCTGCCAGGTCACAAAAAATACAATGAATTCAAGCAGATATAGTTCCGCCGGGAGGTAATTTTATAAAAGATCCGATTGTCTATTCAGGTAAAATAAAGGAAAAACTGTTACTGTTCATCTTCCATTTTCAAAGTGCCGGAGAGAGCATATAATATACTTTCATGGCTAATCCGGCTGCAATATAGGCAAGGATCAAACCGATAGCCCTGATAACCATCTTATTTCTGTGCTGAATCATGATGAAAGAGGCTATTGCCATATTAATAGAAATAACCAGATAAAGATAGGCCACCTGTCCCGCACCTTCCTTGATTGCTTTAAGACTTTTCATATTAAGGCAACTTTATAAAAATACCAAATGAATTCCCATGAGATGTGACGGTCATCTCAAAACTAAGACCGAAGTTTCAAAAATACGTTAGAAAATATGAGGATACCAGTTATATAGGAATCAAGGTAAAACGAGATAAACGTATGAGAGAGTCACAAAATTCGGAGAGTTTTGGGAGCGATTCAGGAAGCAGGAACCAGGATCCTGAATCCCGGCTCCTGCATCCTTCACTTTTATTTAGATATCCTCGGAGTTGAGCCAGTTGCGGAACGCCTCGAAAGAATAAGGCCGTCCCAGAAAATCTTCTACCAGTTGTGAGGCATCACGGGACCCGCCAGGATTCAGTATGCTGTGGCGATACTTCATGGCGATCTTCTGATTCAGCAAACCTTCTTTTTCAAAAACATGGAACAGATCTTTAACAATGACTTCAGACCACATATAAGTATAATAGATGGCTGAATAATCGACCAGATGACCAAAAGCCAGATGCATATAGGTATCCGGTACATACGCATAGGGTGTATAATTCTGCTGCAATTCCTTTACCATCTCAAGTGGTTCAAAAGTTTCACTGTCACGGTTATAAAAGTTGAGAGATATAGCAGCATAAAACATCTGCTGCTTTACGTTAAGCCCCAGTCCAAATTTACGGGTTCGGTTCATTTTGGAAATCAGTTCATCCGGAATTGCTTCACCGGCATCATTCCGGGCAAATTTTTTCAGAACTTCCCGATGCCAGGCCCATTCCTCGTATAAGATGGAGGGCGTCTCAACAAAATCCCATTCGGTGGAAATCCCCGATTGCTTGATCCATGGCTGGTCACCTGCAAAGAGATGATGCAACAGGTGCCCGAATTCATGGAAAAAGGTCAAAACCTGATCGTGTTCCATCAGACCCGATCCCTCATCTCCGCCCGGAAAATTACAGACGAGCGCTGCTTCAGGTTTCTGCAGACCACTCACTCCGGTCACTACCTGAGACATCATGGCATGTTTAAACTTATCTTTGCGTGGATGCATGTCCAGATAAAATCTTCCAATGACGCCATCCTGGTCCAGTAGATCATAAATTTCAACAGAAGGATGCCAGACTGCGGTATCCACTTTCTCAAAAGAAACACCATAAAGTGCTGAGGTGAGATCAAACAGACCTTCCCGCACTCTCTCATAAGCGAAGTAAGATCTGGTTTCCTTGGAGTCAAAATCATAAATTTCATTCTTCACCAGTTCAGAGACATAAAGCTTCTGCCAGTCCCCTACCCCGGAGGCCTCCGGGAAATCTTTGCGTAACCTGCGGAGCAATTCATCATAGTCCCTGGCAGCTCTTTCATTGGCCACGGAAGTTACTTTATTGATAAATTCTTTGGCAGCTGCAGGGGTTTTTATCATCTTATCTTCGGTGACATATTCGGCATAATTTTCGTAGCCGAGCATTTTAGCAAGCTGATATCTCTTGTAAAGCAGATCCTGCAAAACCTGTTCATTGGCAGGATAACCTCTTCTGCGATACTCCCGGTACAGTTCGAGCCGCCGGGTATCTGAATGAGCATATGTCATAAACGGATAATAATCCGGATAATCCGTGGAAATATGGATTTTTCCACCCTCGTCCGGCTGATGTTCTTTAATATAGTCCTCCGGTAAACCAGCCAGCTCGTCCGAAGATTCAAGCTCTATATATCGTACATCTTCCCGGATATTCTTTTCAAAATTCTGACCGATGATTACCAGCTCTTCCTGCAGATTTTTTATTTTTTCCCTGGTTTCTTCATCTTTGTCGACACCGGTCCGGCGAAAATCCCGCAACGTATGCTCGGTAAAACGACTGATTTTTTCGTCCGCACCGGACAGGTCTATCATCGATACAGCTTCATAAATGGGACGAGATAATGCAATTTCCGTCTCCAGTTTCGAATACTTCTGTTCCCACTCCGCAGCCGTCTCCCGCATTTCCGGATCAGGATGAACAAACTGATACAAACTGGCCAGATTTGAGTTTCTATCCAGAATAATCCACAGCTCATTTAAGGGTGTCAAAATACTTTCTATGGATCTTTTTTCATTACCGGCTTCCAGCTTTTTAAACATTTCCTGCGCTCTCTGGAAGTCCGCTTCACAGGAAGCATTAAATTTTACCACTTCACCGCTCGTTGCCCGGAGAGTTCCGCCCAGTACAAGCCATAATGCCAGCACCACAGCCACAATGCGAATTGAGTTCATGAATTTCTCCTTAAATAACAGTTAGATTTCGACAAATTTCCTGGTTGTTTGACGGAAAGTGAACAGGAAAGTTTCAGAAATTTAAAAATATCACTCAGGGATTGACTGCATTTCTCTCTAAAAGCCATTCATGGCTCATGCGAATCAGTTCCAGGGTCAGTTCTTTATTTTCGGGATGCATATGTCCGGCTTGAATGATTTTTACCGTCTTGGGATCAGGCACCATTCGATGAAGTTTTTTCCATGATTCTTCCGGAATCTGATGATCGTCCCTTCCGTTAATCAACAGCGCATCCCTTTTCAGAGAGGA
>JAFGSO010000165.1 GCA_016934605.1 Calditrichota bacterium
CATCAGACCGAAAAACAGAATTGTCCCGGGAATTGAAAGAAAAAGAGCCTTGTGGGAGAGTGCCCAGGAGAGGATCTGCTGATAATACCGCCTGAATAACCGGAAGGAAAGCATGAACAGGGTAATGAGGACCACCACAAACATTACATTCAGGATCAGTCCCTTTTCCGGCCCCAGAGGTAACCAATCTCCGGAAAGAAAAATGACAACAAATGTGATGGCCAGACCGTTAATGATCCAGGGAAGCCATTTTTTGCGATTCTGTGGAATTTTCGGTTCCCCTAAATGGTATACTCCGGCAAAAATAAGAATAAATCCAACCCACCATTTGAAGGTCAACATAAAAATTAGTCCGAATCCGATCAGCAGATAATTTATCCATTTCCGTATTCTGATATTTTTTACCGAACCGGTAAACAAAATCTGGGCGAACGCGGGAACAATGGTGAGTGCAACAATAACCGCGGCAATGAGTGCAAATGTTTTAGTGAAGGCGAGAGGTTTGAATAATTTACCTTCTGCCGCCTGCATGGCAAAAACCGGGAGAAAACTGACTACCGTGGTGGATACAGCCGTCAGGACGGCACCTCCCACTTCGCTGGAAGCCCTGAAAATAACTTCCAGACGGCTCTCCCCGGGATGCGCTTCGTCCAGATGCCGCAGGATATTTTCGCTGATAATGATGCCCAGATCAACCATGGTACCGATGGCAATAGCGATTCCGGAAAGAGAGACAATATTGGAATCGACCCCAAATACTTTCATAGCGATGAATGTCATCAGAACAGCCACCGGCAGAAGACCCGATATCAATAGAGAACTCCTGAAGTGCATTACCATCACCAGAATGACAATAATGGTGATCAAAATTTCCTGATAGATAGCGGTGTTTAGAGTATTGAGCGTTTCATAAATCAGACCGGTACGGTCGTAAAACGGTACAATATTGACCTGGCTGATAGTACCATCGCTCAAAGTCTTCTTTGGCAATCCCGCAGATATTTCATGAATTTTTTCTTTGACATTTTTGATGACTTCCAGCGGATTTTCACCATATCTCACAACCACGACTCCGCCAACAGCTTCAGCACCGCCCTTATCCAGCGCACCACGCCTGGGCGCCGGACCCAGAGTGACATGAGCAATGTTCTTTACATAAATAGGTACATTATCATTGACTGCCACAACAGAATTTTCCAGATCCTCCACCGTTTTGACAAAGCCGATACCCCGGATGACATATTCAACATTGTTCACTTCGATACTGCTGGCACCGACATCCAGATTGGACATTCTGACTGCTTTTACTACATCCTGCAGATTGACCCGGGCCGCCCGCATGGCGTCCGGATCTACATCCACCTGATATTCCTGGATAAATCCACCCACAGATGCCACTTCGCTCACTCCCTCTGCCGAAAGCAGAGAGTACCGGACATACCAGTCCTGTATCGATCGCAATTCCTGCAGGTCCCAGCCTCCGGCAGGATTTCCCTCCCGATCTCGGCCCTCCAGCGTATACCAGAAAACCTGACCCAGTGCCGTAGCATCCGGTCCAAGCTGCGGTTGAATGCCTTCCGGCAGTATACCCGATGAAAGACTGTTCAGTTTTTCCAGTACACGCGATCGGGACCAATAAAAGTCCACTTCATCCTTAAAAATGATATAAATAGTCGAAAAACCGAACATGGAATAGCTGCGGATGGTTTTTACATCCGGAATTCCCATCAGTGAAACGGTAAGCGGATAAGTTATCTGATCTTCAACATCCTGTGGTGAACGCCCCATCCATTTGGTAAACACGATCTGCTGGTTTTCTCCGATATCGGGAATTGCATCTACAGGAATTGGAGAACGCGGTAAGCCTCCGATCTCCCAGTCAAAAGGAGCCACCATTATCCCCCATACAATAATGAAAATAAGAAACAGGATCACTACCAGCTTATTTTCCAGGCAGAACCGGATTACTCTGTCGATGATATTCATGGATTCAGTCCTGTCACTCATTTTTGATGTCCTTCATGCTCTTCAATAATATTCTCCTGTGAGAGGTCAGCGGTTTGATCGCCGCAGGTAAACATGGTACTTCCGAAATAGGGATTCTCTGTTCCTTCTTTGTTTTGAAGCCAGTCCGCTCCCATAAAATCGAATGCCATCGGACAGTGATAAACCAGCAACCGCTGCCGGGCACTGCCGAAATTATGGGCTATTTCTATCAGGGAATTAGAAAGATCCTCAAACGCATTCCGGGCATCTTCGATGGTTTCTGATTTTTTAATCTGTTTTGTTACTTTTTCCAGATGCAATTTCCTGTGTTTCCATTTATCTTTTGCTTTCCCTTCCAGCAGATTTGTTTCAACCTGCCTCAAATGATTTTCCAGATTACCGGCAGCAGAAATGGCCAGTGCCAGAGTATCGTGGCTCAGAGCATATTGCATGTCAAAATAATCTGAGTAAAGACGGTCCAGCTGCTTTAGAAAGTCTTCCGATATATCCCGAAAACGTTCCGGCTTTATCTGTTCGACGGATGAATTCATCTCTCCATTTTCATGCCCGGCGGATGGGACCTTCTCCTCCGGATACATCATACTCTGGCCGGCTTTTATCTGAATAGCACTGTCAATTTTAAAATTGCCCCGTACAACTACCAGTTCACCTTCCTGTAAACCATCTTCCACGATGTAATAATCTCCGGCCCTCGGACCGAGAGTAATTTCCCTGCCTTGGTAAATCCCTTTTTGCCCGGGAAGCTCCACATAAACTATCGCTCTTTTCCCGGTTATTAAAGGTGCTGAGGCCGGAATAACCAGAGGAGCCTGTTTCTGCATATCTTCGACGCTTACATATCCCAGTTCCTCCGCTCTGACGAGGGGCATTCCACAAACATCACAGCTTCCCGGATGGTCTTTAACAACTTCCGGGTGCATGGGACTTATCCATTTTCCGGCAAGATCCGGATCCATTACCTTCCCTCCTGCAGCCAGGCTGGAATGTACCATGGCACGAACGAACATTGCGGGTTTCAGCTTGTTTTGCGGATTTTCCAGATTAGCCCTGATTTTCACCGTCCGGGTTTCCGGATTTAAAATGGGATCAATAAAGGACAGCCGTCCCTTAAAAACTTCTCCGGGATATGCTTCGGTTGAAAATTCCACTTCCTGACCGTAATGAAGCCAGCTCAGATCCGATTCGTAAGCATCCATTTTTACCCATACTGTGGAAATATCTGCAATGGTATATATACGCGTACCTGTCTCGACATAGGACCCTTCCAGAGCATTTTTTTCTATAACGATTCCGGAACCGGGTGAATATATTGTAATATGGTCAGATGGATTCCGGTTTTTTTCCAGTGAAGAAATCTGAGCATCCGTAAGCCCCCATAAGCGCAGCCGTTCCCGGGTCGCCTGAACCTGGATTTCGGTACTTTCCAACAATCCGGACATACCACTCATTTTTTCTAGGGTTTTAAGTGATGTCACCAGTTCCTGCTGGGTGGAAAGCAGTTCCGGACTGTACAACTCAACCAGATGATCTCCTTTTCTGACTGATATACCGGAATAATTGACATACAGGCGGTCTATCCGTCCCGGAACCCATGCCGTGATATATTTAAGTCTGGTTTCATCATATTCTATTTTACCCACCAAGCGGATTTCCCGTGAAACATATTGCCGCCTGACCGGCACCGTTTCCACCTGGGCCAGTTTCCGTGCGGTTTCCGAAAGTTTCAACTGCCTTGGATTTTCAGAGCCACTTTCCTGCCTCAGCGGTATAAGATCCATTCCGCATATCGGGCATTTGCCGGGTTTGGGCTGCTGGATCTGGGGATGCATCGAGCAGGTCCAGACTGTTGTTTCCCCACCGGTGGATTCCGGGGAGGCTGGGTGGCTGTGTGTTGTCCCATTTCCGTCATTACTGAACCACCAGCCCAGCAGGAAAGCGATCATCAGAGTAACGATCCAGAAAATAAAAGATTTGCGGTGCTTCGAAATTATATCCTGAAAAATTTTATTCATTAAAGATGGCTCCTTTTTCAAAAACAAAATTTTTATTGCTCTTTTGAATCTTTTGTTGGTTGCAATTCCTTTCCGGCAATGAGTTCCAGTTCGGCAATATTTTTCATGTAATCAGTAACAATTCTATAGAATTCCAGCTCGTATTCATACAGCTTCATCTGGTTGTCCAGAACGGAAAGAAAATCAATTTTATCCACCTGATAGGCAGACAGTGCCGACTGCAGGGACTGTCTTATCAGGGGAATTATTCCCGACTCAAATAATTCCATACGTTTCTGGTTCTTTTTCAAATCCTGATAGGTGATTTCGAGATTCTCACGGATCAGTGTTACGGCGCTCTGATAAAGACTTCTGGATGACATTTCCTGTAACCTGTTTTTTTCCACCTGCTTATTCTGCTTTTTCCAGAAATAAACCGGCAAAGTGACATTTACCATGCCGGATATGAAATCCACACCCGGCATGCCGTTCTGCAGTTCTTCCCGCCGGGTGTACGATATCTGAACACTGAGATCCGGTAAATATTCCTTCCTGGCCAGTTTAACTCTGTTTTCGTTTTGCCTCACGGTTGATTCCCGGATCATCAGGAAAGGATTATTTTCCCGGGCGATATGCATTATTTCCTCCAAATTAAGATCGAGAGATTCTGTTTTGATTTCCACCGGGATTCCCCTGAACTGTTTCGGAGGCCTGTTCAGCAGAACATTTATGGTCGATTCCAGCATCTTTTTCTTCTGCTGAAGAATAAGCAAATTATCCGTCATTTTGGAAATGGCGACCTGGGCACTCAGAATATCCTGCTGGATTCCCTTTCCCACCCGGTAACGCGTTTCGGCCACTTGGACAAGCTGTTCCAGGACTTTTTGGTTATTCCGGTTTGTCTCAATGGCCTTGTGGACAAAGAACAGTTCATAATAGTTGTTTTTCAACTGGTTGATTAAACTATTACGGCGATCCATATATTTCCATTTTTCAATATCGGCATCATCCCGGGCAATCTGTTTTCTGACACCAAGTTTACCGGGAAAAGGCACCATCTGCATCAGGGATAACTGCTTGCCGGTCATGGGCTCCCGGTCGAAGACAAAATTATCCACCGGAACATTCATGAATCCCAAACCGAGTACAGGATCCGGAAGAGCACCTGCCTGCGGGATCTCTTCCTGAACAGATTTCCACTGCTGGTAGCTGGCCTTCAGCTCAGGATTATCTGTGAGTAAAATTCCTACCAGATCATCGAGGAAAAGAGTAGAATCCTGTTCTTCGGCCTTTAGAATATGTAATGGTAAAATTGTTATCAATAAAAAGAGCAATATTCTAATCCTCATGATATGACACCTTCTGTTTTTCGCTTTCACTAAATGAACTTTTCATTTTTATCAGAACTCTACTGCTCCAGAATAGCGCTCCCAGACTGAACCACCATATCCAGCCAAATGAAAAAGC
>JAFGSO010000166.1 GCA_016934605.1 Calditrichota bacterium
GCCAGGGATTCTTCGTCTTCAACAATTAGAATTCTCATGGTATTCGAAAATAATATAATTAGTCAATTCAGAGGAAAGCACTTAATTTCAGAGATTGGGAAACGGAGGCACTCTTTTTCAGGTTGCTTTGAGCGCCTCCATTCACCTCAGAATCATTTACCCGGCTTGGTGAAAGCTATGAACAGATTTCCTTCTCCGCGCTGGATGTAGAAGAGAAGGTTACCGCCTTCCTTGACATCATCCATCATATCATCGAATTCTTCAACTGATTTCACATCCTTGCGATTCAGTTTCAGAATGACGTCTCCAGGCCGAAAACCAGCCTGTGAAGCCAGGCTTCCGGGATCCACCGCTGTTACCACAACACCCCTTTGATCTTCCTTCAGATTATATTTCTGAGCTACTCCCGGGGTGATATTGGACAGTTGTAAACCGACCTTTTCATAAGTACTTTCACTCCGTCGCTGTGCCAGTGGCAGATTCCCCGACTCCAGTTCCCCCAGCGTTGCTGTTATTTTTCGTTCTTTCCCGTCGCGTATCACGGTAAGGGTCACTTCTTTGCCGGGTGAAGTGGAAGCGATTCTGGTAGCCAGTTCGGTGGTATTGTTTACTGCATCTCCGTTGACTTTGATAATGACATCCTCGGTCTTCAGACCTGCTTTTTCCGCCGGAGTACCCTCCTGAACCTGAGTAATCAAGACCCCTTTGGTAGTTTTCAGTCCAAGCGCCTTGCCGATTTCAGGATCAATATCCTGAATTGTTACGCCCAGCCATCCACGGACTACTCTACCTTTTTCCAGAATATCGGTCATCACTTTCTGTACCAGATTTACCGGAATGGCAAAACCGATTCCCATATTACCGCCTGTTCGGGTCGCAATGGCAGCATTTATGCCAATCAGTTCTCCTCTCAGGTTAACCAGAGCACCTCCCGAGTTTCCGGGATTAATCGCCGCATCAGTCTGAATGTAGTCTTCGTATGTGGTCAATCCAACACCGCTTCTCCCTCTGGCACTGATAATACCCGCCGTCACCGTATGCTGCAACTGCGGATTCAACGGTGAACCGATAGCCAGTACCCATTCGCCAACCCGACTCCTGTCCGAATCCCCCAGTTTGATCGGCTGAAGATCGTTGGCATCAATGGTTAGAACCGCCAGATCAGTCAGGGAGTCCGTCCCCTCCACCCGAGCTTCGAATTCGCGGCCATCCAGCAGGCTGACATTGATTTTATCCACCCCGCGTATAACATGATTGTTGGTAACGAGGATTCCATCCTTTCTCATAATAACTCCAGATCCCAGTCCCCGCTGGGTATATTCCCGATTTCCCTCCGGTTGCTGAAAAAATCTTTTGAAAAATTCCTCCCCGAAAAATTCTTCAAAAGGTGAGATTGGGAGACGCTGCCTTAATGACACAGTAGTTTCGGTAAAAATTGTAACGACCGAGGGATTTGTTTTATCGGCCACCGACGCAAAAACATTACTCAGTTGTTCTGCTACTGCAATATCTTCCGGATTCACCTGGCTTGTTTTTTGAGCCTGTTCCTGCTGAGCAGGTGCAGATTGATTGGCCGGAGACTGGCTTGTCCATTCCAAACCTGCCCCAATCATTAATCCGATTATGATCCCGGACAGCACAAAAATCCATATTCGCTGACCAACCGATTTACTACTCATAGAATTTTCCTCCGATTATAAGTTTGTTATATTTTTTTCTGTCCAATTCTCTTTATCTTCTGTTCTAAACATGAAATCTGAAATTTTTACTATTAAAATAATTTTACAGTTTCAATATGAAGAATTTATGAAGGAAACACGCTTAAAACTTTAGGGAAAAGGGAAAACTAAGGAGGGTGGATAAAGGATGAAAGATTAAGGATTAAGACTAACGTCCACTGATTTCACTGAATATCACGAATTTTACTTAAACTGGAAAATTCATAACCATCAAGACACGAAGGAACAAAAATATAATAATAAATGAGTTAACCTGAATAATTCATGAACCCCACGATAACAGGATACAAGATCAGATGCATTAATGGCTTAACGAGTTTTTCATGTGAGAAAACTTTACCTGATCTGGTCACATCTCGTCTATAGAATGCATTATTGTATATATCCGCTTTGTTTTTTTTAAAATGAGTCTTTCTCCGTGTCCTCTGTGTGCTCAGTGTCACCTGAAATAGCCACAGAGGGCTCAGTGCACAGAGATAAAGACCATTGTATTGTCTAATGATGTTAAAGTTTGTGAATTAACCAGGTTAAAAAGAATTTGTGATTTGAAATATCTCTTTTCCGGGGTTATTTTTTACCAGCTTTACTCTAATTCTTAGGGTCTTCGTGCCGTGGTGGTAGAATTTGTGGATTAAGCAAGTTAAATTGTCTTGTGGAAATTTAAATAAATACTTGTGTAGTCTGAATCCTGATTCCTGTAACCTGAATCCTCCATTAATCACCGCCGGGAGGGCCAGTCTGGCAGATCCATCCCGACAGGCGGGTCCGTCAGCCTATAGGCAAATCCGCCATCCGGCGCGACCTGCCGACAGACTTCATCCTTCATCTTATTCCCCCCTCCCGATGTGATTTGGAAATTACAAAACTTCATTCGTATTTTTAAAATAAATTCAGCGGAACTGCTATGCAAAAACACTTTAACATTTTTATCCGGAATTCAGATGCCGGTCTTTATCTGGAATATTTCCTTATCTCTGCGGTCGCATCAATCCTCTTTATACGCCTGTTTCTCGCTCTGACAGGTTATCCGCAAATTGGGGGAGATACTCTTCATATTGCGCATATGTTGTGGGGTGGATTGTTGATGCTGGTTTCAATATACTTCCTGTTGGCCTTCCTGGGGCGCAGAATTGAAAGAATCGGAGCCGTTATTGGCGGAATCGGTTTCGGTACATTTATCGATGAGGTCGGGAAGTTCATTACACAGGACAATAATTATTTTTACCAGCCAGTCATCGCCCTTATTTATGTGTTCTTTATTCTGATTGTGATGGGCGTTCGAACAGTCCATGTTGGTAAGAAATTCAGGGAACAGGAATTTCTGATGAATGCACTGCGGGAACTGGAAGAAATCGCCAGAAACGACCTGGATATACATGAGCGGAACAAGGCATATTATTTACTGGAACGAAGCAATCGAACCGATCAATTTACCCGGTATCTTAAAATGGCTCTGGATGAATCCGCCCTGGTCGCACCCCGGTCCCCCGGAGTTTATACCCGGTTTAAAGATACGGCTCAAAAATACTATCAGAAAATTGTCGATCTGCCTGTTTTCTCAGTATTTATCATTTTCTTTTTCATATTTCAGCTTGTCATCAACATTTCCTATATAGTAATATTCATTTTTTTCTGGGGTTTGGGCTGGGAACAAATAACTAACTTGACGTTCTTCCAGAGATTTTTCATCAGGTTACAGGAATTGTCATTTATCGGGTGGGCAGAACTCATATCATCATTTATATCAGGCATCTTCATTCTTGCCGGTATATGGTTGCTTCCCAAATCCAAACTCGGTTCATACAGGATGTTCGAAAGATCTATTCTCATTACCATTTATCTGACTCAGGTTTTCCGTTTTTATCAGAATGAACTCGGTGCACTGGCTGGCCTGGTATATAATCTTCTTCTTTTTATCGGCTTACGATTTTTAATAAACCGTGAGACTCAGAGACTGCACCATTCCGGTTAATATCGTCATTCGTTTTTTTAACTCATGTATGAAAACGGTCGATGGTGGATTAAATTATTGGATCAAAAATGGAAAGGATACCTGAAGTGAAATCCGACAAACATAAAACCGAATCCCGTCTCAGTCTGGCTGAACGGGGCTTGTCTCCGTCCACCAACGAATTCCAGGGTCTGGATGTTAATTCTCTCCAACAATCGTTTGTCAATCATCTGGAATTTTCGCTGGCCAAAGATGAATACTCGGCCACAATAAGAGATATTTTCAAAAGCTTGAGTCTTACTGTACGGGATAGGCTTATAGAAAGATGGATTGAGACTCAGCAGACCTATTACCGCCGGGGAACCAAACGCGTCTATTATCTGTCGATGGAATACCTGATGGGAAGGTTACTGGGAAACGCTCTCATCAATTTGGATTTATATGATAACGTAAAAAAAGCGATGAAAGAACTGGGTTACGATCTGGGTGATCTCGAAGAGATGGAATCAGACGCTGCACTTGGCAATGGGGGTCTGGGCCGCCTGGCGGCTTGTTTCATGGATTCAATGGCCACTCTTGAACTACCGGCGTACGGATATGGCATCCGTTACGAATTTGGTATTTTTTATCAGAAAATCTATAATGGGTATCAGGTAGAATCGCCGGATCACTGGCTCCGGTATGGAAATCCCTGGGAAATTGAACGGCCAGAATATATCTATATTATAAAATTTAACGGACATGTTCAGGAAAGTCGCAATGACAGGGGACTTCCCAAATTTGACTGGGTAAATACCGACAATGTGATTGCCATGGCGTATGATACACCGATACCCGGATATAAAAATAATTCAGTCAACAATTTACGCTTATGGTCAGCCAAACCGTCACGTGAATTTGATCTGGAATTTTTTAATACCGGAGACTACGGCCGGGCCGTTCAGGATAAAATCCAATCAGAAACAATTTCAAAAGTTCTCTATCCCCGAGATGATTTTTTTGCAGGGAGGGAATTACGCTTAAAGCAGGAATACTTTCTGGTGTCGGCTTCACTGCAGGATATTGTTCGCCGTTATAAGAAAACTCATCCCGGAAACTTCAGTCTATTCCCGCAAAAAGTTGCAATTCAGTTAAACGATACTCATCCTGCATTATGCATTCCTGAACTGATGCATATTCTGATCGATCAGGAAGGACTGGAATGGGATGAGGCGTGGGACATCACGGTAAACACCTTCGGATACACAAATCATACGGTAATGCCGGAGGCAATGGAAACCTGGCGCGTTTCCCTGCTGCACAAACTTCTTCCCAGACATCTCCAGATCATTTTTGAAATCAACCATCGCTGGCTCAAAAAGGTCGAATCCATTTATACCGGTGACCTGGAAAAACTGAAGTCTCTCTCGTTGATTGAAGAAGGTGAGGAGAAAAAAGTACGAATGGCCCATCTGGCAATAGTGGGAAGTCATTCGGTTAATGGAGTGGCAGAATTACATACCAATATCCTCAAGAACCGGGTTTTTCATGAATTTTACAAAATATGGCCAAAAAAAATAAACTGTAAAACAAATGGAATTACCCAGCGGCGATGGTTGAAATTCAGCAACCCGGCATTATCACAGCTGATTACTGAATACATCGGGGATGAGTGGATTACCGATTTATATGAACTGAAAAAGCTGGAAAAATTTATTGGTGATGAAAAATTTGAACAGCAGTGGCGGGAAGTTAAAAAACATAACAAGAAGAGACTGGCCGGTTGTGTAAAACAAGATTACCAAACCGAGATAGATTTGAATTCACTTTTCGATGTGCAGGTAAAACGGATCCATGAATATAAAAGACAATTATTAAATGCACTTCATGTAATCACATTATATAACCGCCTGAAATCCGATCCGGCTGCAGATATTCTGCCTAGGACGGTTATGTTAGGCGGTAAGGCTGCACCTGCATATTACACGGCAAAACTGATTATAAAGCTCATCAATTCGCTATCCGACATCATCAATAAAGATCCGGAAGTTAACTCCAGGCTGAAGGTGGTTTTTCTGACAAATTACTCGGTTTCCAATGCCCAGCTTATTATCCCTGCCGCCGATCTTTCTGAACAGATTTCAACCGCCGGCATGGAAGCCTCTGGTACCGGAAACATGAAATTTGCACTTAACGGGGCGTTAACCATAGGTACACTTGACGGGGCCAATATTGAAATTCACCAAGAAGTAGGAGAGGAAAATATTTTTGTTTTTGGACTCACAGATAGGCAAATTCAAAAAATGAGAGAAAACGGGTACGATCCCCGACATCATCTCAACAGAAATGACGAGTTGAGACAGGCAATTGATATGATATCCCATGGGTATTTTTCTCCGGACCAGCCAGACCTTTTTATGCCGCTGGTGGATTCCCTGATAAGAGCAGGAGATCCCTATATGGTCCTTGCCGATTTCGAGGCATATATAAAATGCCAGGAAAAAGTCGAAAAAACCTATCGGGATCAGTCAGAGTGGACCCGCATGTCCATTATGAATGTTGCCAACATGGGAAAATTTTCTAGCGATAGAACTATCCGGGAATATGCTGAAGAAATCTGGAAAGTAAAGCCAGTCCATATCCAGCTGAATAAAAGCAGTAAAAAAGGATAAGTCTTAATAAAGGTTTACAAGAAAAGATCGTTTGCTTGGATCTACTGTGCTGGTAAACTATATTTCTTTATCAGATGAAATCATGAAAAAACGCAATCTTAAATCCGTTTTGATTGAAAAAATCTGCCTCAGGAAGATCTGGGATTCGTTTCGTTATTACATAACCGGTCTTTATAAGCATATCGATGCCCATAATGATCTTCTTTTTTCCGGCGGTTTATCTTTTTCCCTATTTACCTGTATACTGCCTTTAATTCTGATTGTGTTTTCGCTGATAGGTATACTGCTGGAGCAACCCGGGGTATTGAATTATGTAAGGGATATAATTGATACCATGATACCCTATGGTTCGAGTGCGGAGGTAATAAAAGAGGTTATTTTCAGTCGTATCAATGAATTCCGGATTTTTAAAACTATTTCCGGATCTCTGGGTATTTTTGGATTATTCTTCGCGGCAAGCGGATTGTTTGGTGCCATGCGAACCATTCTTCATACCATTTTCGGAATTAAAGAAACCAAAAATATTTTGGTGGACAAGCTGCGTGATTTTGGTATGGTTCTGGTTGTGGTCTCGTTTTTTCTTCTTTTCATGGGAATTTTACCGGCTGTTGATATTATTATAAATCTGTTAAGCAAATCAGATCTGGCTTTTCTCTCAATAATCCGCGGATTTCTGAGTTCTTTAATTTCAATAATTGTTTCTTCGATATCATTTCTGCTGGTATTTTTTATGTTTTCACTTATTTACTATCTGATACCCTATGGCCAGCTTCCCTGGAAAGTTATTTTTGTCGGTGCCTTCTGGGCAGCATTTTTATGGATCATCGCCAAGGAATTATTCGGTTACTACGTCACTCATGCCATGCTTCTCACCCGGGTATATGGAACCTACCTCTTCATTGTCGTTTCCGCCTTGTGGATATATTACTCATCATTTATTTTTATCCTGGGAGCTGAAATTGCCAGTCTCTATCAGGAGAAAAAACTGCAGGAACAGAAATGAACAGATCCGTTTTATTTTCAGGTAATACCATGTTAAAAAAGATTATCAGAAGACGCCTCAAACAACCGGGTCTCCCACCTGGAACCATGATTTACACCGGCGAGACTGTTCTGGAAAAAGTGCAACTGTCCAAACTGGAATATGATGAAGACCGGCTTGAATTTCGTGATTTGGGAACAATCGAACAGGCCTTTCCTTTCAAAGAGCTTCCCACAGTTACCTGGCTGAATATTTCTGGCTTACATGAAACAGCCATGATGGAAAAAATTGGTGAGAAACGGGACATACATCCTCTCATCCTGGAAGACATTCTGAACACCGATCAAAGACCTAAAGTGGAAATTTATGATAACTACATTATTATTATACTGAAAATGCTGTACCACAATACTGAAAAGACAGAAATCGAGTCTGAACAGATCAGCATCGTTCTGGGAGAAAATTATGTGATCACTTTTCAGGAAAAAGCCGGAGATGTTCTGGATCCGGTAAGGGAACGTATCAGAAATCCGAAAAGCCTCTTCCGGAAAAAGGGAGCTGATTATCTGGCATATGCCATAATGGATGTCATAATTGATCATTATTTCGTGGTGCTGGAAGCTCTGGGCGAAAAAATTGAGAATCTTGAACAGGCAGTACTGGGGGAACCGACACAAAAGCTTGCCAAAGAAATTCAGTTTATGAAAAGAGAACTCATATATCTCAGAAAATCCATTTGGCCTTTGAGAGAGGTGATTTCGGAACTCTTACGGACGGAGAGTGAGTTCATGGCTGAAGATCTTGCCCCTTTCTTAAAAGATGTTTATGATCATACCATACAGGTGGTGGATACAATTGAGACCTTTCGTGATATGTTATCCGGCACTCTGGACATATACCTGTCCAGCGTGAGCAACCGTATGAATGAAGTGATGAAAATTCTCACCATCATTGCTACCATATTTATTCCACTTACATTCATTGCAGGAATATATGGAATGAACTTTGATTTCATGCCGGAACTGCACTGGAAATGGGGTTATCCGTTAATCTGGCTAATCATGCTGGGAATTTTTAGCGGAATGATTCTTTTTTTCCGCAGGAAGAAATGGCTTTAATCTTCTTTTTATTTGTTTTTTTTCCAAATATTTTATAAGCTCATGCCGAACATTATTCTTATTTTAATCGCAGTCCGGTGCCGATCGTGAGTTCCTCGAGGGTACCCCGATTAGCGAGAATTCGGCCACCGGATTTTTTTTATCGTCAAGAATAAGGACAATACAATTATGTTATCATCATCCTTCATGAATTCAGATCTGTTTGCCTGGGTTATTTTACCTTTGTTCATTTTTCTGGCCCGTGTGGTGGATGTTTCTTTCGGTACTCTGAGAATTGTATATACTGCCAAAGGTCGACGCTTTATTGCACCTGCTCTTGGATTTATTGAAATCATGATATGGCTGCTGGCCATCGGTCAGATATTTAAAAATCTGAATAACATTGCCTGCTATATCGCCTATGCCGGAGGTTTTTCAATGGGTAACTTCGCTGGAATCTGGATTGAAAGTAAACTGGCCCTCGGAAACCAGGTCCTTCGAATCATAACCGGTCGCGATGCAACAGAACTGATAACCAGAATGCGGAAGGATGGTTTTGGATTGACTGTGGTAGATGCTCAGGGTATACAGGGACCGGTAAAATTAATTTTTACGGTCATTAAAAGAAAAAACCTGTCGGAAGTCATCCGACTTGTCCATGAATATAATCCCAAAGCATTTTATTCAGTGGAGGATGTCCGTTTTGTCAGCGAAGGAATTTTCCCGGTACCCATACCACATCACTGGGGATTTTTTCGCGGATTCGACAGAAAGGGGAAATAAATCTCCCTGTTCTTTATTTTTTTCAATATATTAGCCTGAATAATTCATGAATTCCATGATAGCAGGACACAAAGTAAGATGGGCTAGTGATTTAAAGATTTTATCATGCAAGACTGATTTGGATCTGGATACTGGCTAAACCATGGACGGTTTGGTCCCGACTGGTCAACCGGA
>JAFGSO010000167.1 GCA_016934605.1 Calditrichota bacterium
GCTGTTTTTGATCCAACGTTGAAAGGCAGAGAGATAAATTGAAAAACATGGATCTCCATAATGAATAATTGAGCGCAGGAAACCTGACCGTAGCCAAAGAGGAATTTTCTTCTGAGGTATCTTTCGTTTTTTCAGGAGCAGTCTGAAATCATCCCCATGCATGGGATCTCCCAGATGGGCCAGAAATGCAAATACCTGAGCCTCATTTTTATCAAACTGTCGGTAAACAGTAGAAAAGATCTCTTCCCAGGTTTCCGGGAGTCTCATCTGCTGCATCTTTTTTACATTCAGCGGCTCCTGCTGGCCATGTTTTAGTAGCAACCCGTAATATGATTCCAGGATATATCTTAATCTCAGCGGATTGCCTGATGTTTTCAGATAACTGTGATTCGTGATAAGCCGCGCATTAACCATCGATGTATCAAAATATTCCCGGATGGTTCGCTCAGCCTGGTGGATTGATAATTTGACAAGTTTGAATTCCTGCTGCGCCTTTACATCATGTTTAAATTGCCCGGATGGATCAACAAGGTAAAAAATCTGAAGCGGGATACCGATAAAGTTCCTGATAAATTGCTGCAGCCTCTCAAATTGCACGCTATCCAGCTGATCGATATTTTCCAGAATGATGACGGGAATTGAGGTCTGGGAAATAAATCTGGCATATTCAATAAATATCTGGGTATACCAGTCAAGATATTCGGTACATCTTTCCGGACATTTTGCCAGCATCTGCCTGATGTATTCCTGGTGTCCCGCAGAAAAGTTGTGTAAAAAGCTCTTCAGGTAATTTTGTTTTGCTATGAAGTGACTTATGGAATGACTGACGATGAGTGAACTGGAATAGGAAAACCGGCTAAAATCTACCCAGCATAAAACCGTGAGAGAATGACCCGATCCTTCCAGATATCGGGTGAGAAAATCTTCCTTGCCCATTCCCGTACTTCCCTGAACCAGGATTTTCGATAAATCTTCAGGTTGCTCAATATCCAGACCGGGCACAACATCTTCATTGATATCTATACTGAACCAGTTCATTTGAGATATAATTTTCGATTTCCATAAAACAGGCTGATAATAGGAGCACTCTTCTGTTTTTTTGTGCTTTGAATTACCTCAAGATTAAAGGGCAAGAGATTATAAATATCTGAAACAAGTGTTCAGAGATTCCGGAATATCAATCTAATTTTTCCAAAACTGCGGTAAAATGTCTTAAAAAGGGCGGATCGTTTACCAGCTTCAAGCCTTTCAGCTGATTTCTATTCTGATACAGGGTGATTATTGCATCTGCAACATATTTGAGATGGGAGGCGGTATAGACCCGCCTTGGTATGGCCAGCCGCACCAGCTCCAGCTCGGGATAATGCCATTTGCCCGATCCATTATCACGGTAAGCAAACATCAGGCTGCCGATTTCTACTGCCCTGATTCCGGCTTCAAGGTAGAGAGCTACAGTGAGGGCCTGTGCGGGAAACTGCGATTGAGGCAGATGGGAGCAGAATTTTTTGGCATTAATATACACCGCATGACCACCAACAGGCTTCACGATAGGAATTCCGGCTTCCAGCAGAAGATTTCCCAGAAAGGCAACCTGCTCCAGCCGGTAAGCCAGATAATCCTCGTTGAGGACTTCCTTAAGCCCGATAGCCATGACTTGCAGGTCCCGTCCTGCCAGTCCGCCATAGGTTGGGAACCCTTCCCGAAGAATAAGCAGATTCTGAAGTTTCTCGAACAGCATCTTATCCTGTAATGCAATAAAGCCCCCGATGTTCACCATGGCATCTTTCTTGGCACTCACCCAGCAGCCGTCGGCATAGGAAAACATTTCCCGAACCAGTTGTGGGACAGATATATCTTTGTATTTTTCATTTCGCAGTTTTATGAAATAAGCGTTCTCGGCAAAGCGGGCGGCATCGAGGAAGAACGGAATACTGTGCGTGTGGCATATTTCTTTGATTTCGCGAATATTATCCATAGAAACTGGCTGTCCCCCACCGCTGTTATTGGTAATGGTAAGGCAGACCAGTGGTATTCTTTCTGTTCCGTATGTCGAGATAGCGGCTTTTAGTTTAAGCGGATCCATATTGCCTTTAAAGGGATGTTCAATTTCCGCATCGAGCCCTTCATCCACCACACAATCCAGGGCGGTAGCGCCCAGGTATTCGATATTAGCCCGGGTGGTATCGAAATGAATATTGCTGGGGACGACACTGTTTTTATCAAGGAGCGTTGAGAAGAGGATATTTTCGGCTGCACGGCCCTGGTGAGTCGGAAGGACATAAGGATAACCGGTTATCTCTTCCACCGTTTCCTGCAGGTTATAATAATTACGGCATCCTGCATACGATTCATCGCCCTGCATGAGTCCGGCCCATTGTGCGTCGCTCATGGCAGAAGTTCCGGAATCAGTCAGAAGATCTATGAAAACTTTTTCGGCAGGAATTTTAAAGACATTATAACCGGCCGTTTTGATGAGGGCCTCCCTCTCTTCACGGGAAATTATTTTGAGGGGTTCCACCATCTTGATCCGGAAGGGCTCGAGGGGAAGTTTCATGATATACCTTTAAATTTAAAGAAAGCCGGATAAAAACAGTGCTGATTTAAAAGTTCATTTCAATCATGTGCCTATTTCTAAAGCCATTTATCCAGAACCTTCTTCAGTTTATCCATTGAAAAAGGTTTTGCCAAAAATGATGTATTGTCATCTTTTATGATCTGATTCAGGTCATCTGAAATGTTCATTCCACTGGTAAAGATAACCTGGCCTTTATATGCAGGATATGCTGAGACGATATCCCGGTAAAGATCGATACCTGAAATATCCGGGAGCGTGAGGTCTATAATAAAAAGATCGAATTTCTCATTATTGACAATTTCCCTGGCATTTGCGCCATTATCAACAATCTGGCTGGTAAATCCGAAAACATCCAGCAGGTTAGCAAATACCACTGCAAGATCAGCTTCATCTTCTACAATCAGGACTCTTTTTTTCTGATTATTACTCATATGAACGACATCCAGAATTTAAAATTTATAGAATAAAATATTATAAAGAAAGTTTTTATACCGGATAATTAAGACTGTTAATATACAGCGGCTCACCCGGATAAGTTACTATAAATTCACTTTTTTACGCAACGCAATATAAAAAATTATTGATATAAAAAAACCCGCACATGAGTTCAGCTGTTCAGACTCATGCTGCGGGTTTCATTTCCAGAATTTAAATTCCCTGTATCCCGCCATAGCGGCCGAAATAATTCCGGGAATATCAGCCTGATCCTGGCTCAGATTCAAGCCGGTGATCACTTATCTAACCGGCAAGGTCTTCAGAATTCTTCTTTTCTGATTGCGCAGATCCTGTTTTCTTATTTTTATCGGATTTTTCTGAATCATCGGGAATGGATTGATTCGAATTGTTTATATCCAGATCATCCTTGATGTTCTGGGTCGCATTCTTGAACTCGTTAATGGATCTGCCGAGCGATCTGGCCAGTTCAGGCAGTCTTTTTGCACCGAAAAGAATCAGAATAATCAGAAAAATAACAATTAATTCAGGCGGACCGATGCCAAACATATAAAACTCCTTATTTTAGATAATATTAGTTAAACCCTGTCATAATATCCGGGTTTCATCTGCTCTAATTTTTACTGTGCCCATCTTAACAGATAGGCAGCAATGGCAATGCCAAGAACGCTAATCACATTCAATTTAATGGTAAATCCCAGAGTGAAAGTAAGAACAATAAGATTCAATGTTGCAGGCCCCAGACCGAATTCAGCAGACCTCAGAAAAAATTCCTTCACAACACCTTGCGGAAGGACATAGGCCAGTATTTCACCGAGTGCGCTTCCGATAAACGCCCCCAGTAAAATAATAACCAGTATCCATCCCAGACTTTTTTTTCGCATCCAGTTACAACTCCTCTGTTCTATCGCAGCATTGATTCAAATATAAACCGGCCGTCTTCCGAACCAAGCAGGATTTCCACAGCTCGCTCAGGATGGGGCATCATTCCCAGAACGTTTCCTTCTTTATCCATTATGCCGGCAATAAAATCCCGTGACCCATTCGGATTGGCTTCTTCGGTCAATTCTCCATCCGGATTGCAATATCTAAATAATATCTGATTATTATCCACAAGCCGCCGGTATCCTGTATCGTCGATAAAATAATTTCCTTCCCCGTGGGCTACCGGGATGGAGAGAATCTGACCGGCCTCCAATTTGTTGGTAAACATCGTGCCATTATTTTCTGTCCGGATATTAACATGTTTACAGACAAAACGCAAATTCTGATTTCTCATCAGTGCACCCGGCAAAAGTGCACATTCAGTTAACACCTGGAAACCATTACATATTCCTACAACCGGTTTTCCGGACGATGCAAAATCGACTATTGCCTGGAGGATGGGAGAAAACCGGGCAATGGCACCGGCCCGAAGATAATCTCCATAGGAAAACCCGCCGGGGAGGATGACTGCATCGTATCCTTCCACAGAAATATCACGATGCCAGATGAAATGAACATCTTCGCCGATAATTTTCTTCAAGGCATAATACATGTCGTGATCACAGTTAGACCCCGGGAAAATAACAATTCCTATCTTCACCTTATCCCTCTTCTATCTCGTATGAATAGTCTTCTATAACAGGATTTGACAGCAGTTTTCTGCAAGCCTCCTCAACATGTTGTACAGCTTTCCCCCGATCACTCTCTTCCATGGTAAATTCAATCAATTTTCCTATCCTGACATTTTGTACTGAAGTCAATCCCAGGTGATGCAGGGCATTATTCACCGTTTTCCCCTGCGGATCCAGAATTCCACTTTTTA
>JAFGSO010000168.1 GCA_016934605.1 Calditrichota bacterium
CCTTTTATCAGGATTCCATTCCTGGCTGCATTATTCAGTGCACTGACAATGGTGACCGGCGTGGATATAACCAGGGCACAGGGACAGGAAATCACCAGCAGCACAAGTGCCCGATAGAACCAGTCAGAAAAAAATCCGCCCCATAGTACCGGCGGGAGAATAGCCACAAGAATGGCAACAATCACAATTGCCGGAGTATAATACCTGGAAAATTTTTCCACAAACCGTTCGATTGGAGCTTTTTGGGTTCGGGCTTCTTCAACCAGACGGATAATCTTGGAAAGCATGGAATTTTCAGATGTCCTGCTGACCCGTATTTCAAGTGAACCATATTGATTAATGGTGCCGGCAAATACATCATCACCCTGCTGTTTTTCAACCGGTTGGCTCTCTCCGGTTACCGGTGCCTGATTCACCATTGAATTTCCCTCCGCGATTACTCCATCCAGGGGAATGCGGTTTCCTGGTCTTACCAGAATTATTTCTCCAACCTGAATATCATCAACTTTTCGGGATGCTTGTCCGAAAGCTGTTTTTATCCACGCGGTATCAGGCGCCAGTTCCATCAGCGATTTAATGGAACGCCGGGCCCGTGCTACAGAAAATGACTCGATCAGTTCAGCCAGGGAAAACAAAAAGACCACAAATGCGGCTTCCGTCCATTCCCCGATGATCATTGCCCCGATAACCGCAACAGTCATCAGAAAATTTATGCCAAGGCTAATCCTTCGGGCTTCCTTCCATCCTTTTATTGCAATAGGGTACCCGCCGGAAAAAATGGCCAGCAGAAAAACCGGTATCGTAAAAACCGAATCTGCTATCTGATTGAGAAAAACCCCGGTAACAGCAAATATACCGGAAATCGCAGTCAGAATAATCCGTCTCTTTCTGAAATCTTCTTCACCCGTAACCGTTTTCAGTGAATAACCGGCATTCCTTACTGCCAGGCTGATATCGGATAAACTGGTTTTCTGATCATCATATTCGATTGTCAGACGTTCATCTATAAAGTTTACATGGACTTTTTCTATCCCGGTAACTTTCCGCACGGCCTTTTCCACTCTCAAAGCACAGTCCGCACAATCCATTCCCACTATTTCCAGTTTTTCCTTCTTCAATTTCAGTTTATTCATCATAATATTTAAAATTTCATTATTTTGTCTTTTTCTGACACGACATTACTCATTGAACCATAACTGCGTTTATCAGTGCTGCTTTTTTTAGGATCCTACCGGCTGAACTCCCTGACGTGAATCTGTGCCAGTTGGATAATATTTTCGATATGTTCATCATCCAGGGAATAATAGACCATTTTCCCTTCTTTCCTAAACTTGACCAGTCTCATATTTCTCAGCAGCCTCAACTGATGGGAAACAGCTGAGACGGACAGGTTAACAACGGTGGCAATATCACAAACACATAATTCTTCCCAGGCAAGTGCAATCACAATTTTTAGTCTGGTGGGATCACCAAGTATTTTGAAGGTATCGGACAGATTATCTATTTCTGATTTTGCCGGGAGATTTTGTCTGGCTGATTTTACTTTCTCATGATTAATAATTGTTTCGCGGCAGACTTCAATCGTTTCTTTACTCATTCTTTCACCTTGATATTTGAACAAACATTCAAATATATTATAATGAAAAACTCATATTTTGTCAAATTATTTTATCAAAAAAGTCTGGTTTGTGTGAATAGCGGGTAAAGGGTAAGGGGAGAAATTACCGTGAAAAGTAGATATTTATGCCGGCAATCCGGTAACGGCGGTTACCGGGAACCGCCGCTATTCTAATATTCCTAAATATTCAATGCTTCCTTTACTTTATCGAAGAAACCCTTCTTGCGAGGTGGCTGAAGGTTTTCCTGCTGCAGCAATTCTTCCAGAAGTTCTTTTTCATGCGGTGATAACTTCGTCGGTGTCCAGACTTTTACCTGCACCAGCAGATCACCCCTGCGATAAGTATTTAGCTCCGGAAGACCTTTTCCCCGGAGTCGGAACACTTTACCGCTCTGTGTTCCCGAAGGTACATTTATTTTGACCCGTTTGTTATGTCTCTCATCACCATTTCCCTCCAACTCCAGGGTGGGAATCTCCACTTCGGTCCCCAGAGCGACTTCAGGAAAACTTATATTCAGGTCGTAAACAACATCACTGCCGCTTCTGGTGAAAAAATCATGCGGTTTTTCTTCCATCACCACAATCAGGTCTCCCGGCGGACCACCCTGTGGTCCCGCATTTCCTTTTCCCCGGACCGTCATGTAATTTCCATCAGCAACACCGGGAGGAACCGTAATATCTACTGTTTCTTCGCCATGCATCAGTCCTTCACCCCGGCAACTGGGACATGGATCAGTGACGATTGTACCCGTCCCTGAACAGCGTGGACAGGTGACTATATTAACGAATCTTCCAAAGAGGGATTGAGATACCTCACGAACCTCTCCCTGACCCTGACACTGAGGACAGGTCTGCGGTTGAGAACCTTTCTTCGCTCCGCTTCCGTTACACACATCGCATGCTACCAGTTTTTTAATTTTAACCTGTTTTTCCACACCGCTGGCAATTTCTTCCAGGGATAATTTCAGTCGAATCTTCTGATCGCGACCACGCTGTTTTTCACCTCGGCGAGAACCTCTTCTCTGCCCACCAAAAAATTCATCAAAAATATTACCGAAACCACTGCCAAATACATCACGGAATATATCAAAAGGATCATGAAAACCACCGGCTCCAGCTCCAGCCCCCCGTAATCCTTCATGGCCATACTGGTCATAGATGCTTCTTTTGTTCTTATCACGCAAAACTTCATACGCTTCCGCCACTTCCTTGAATTTTTCCTCCGCCCCTGAATCACCTTGATTTTTATCCGGATGATACATCATTGCTTTTTTTCGATAGGCAGATTTTATCTCTTCGTCAGTAGCTGTTCGGCTGACTTCCAGTACTTCGTAATAATCTCTCTTTGTTGCCATCCTGTTTTACCAAATCGTTATATTTATTTCCGGTTTTTGTTTTTGTCTTTTTACCCTAGAAAACATACCCGGAACGGTTTAAAATTCAAAAATACTGAACTGTATAATTTACCATCCCATGATACCAACCCACAAAGTCTGGCACGTTAAACATATAAAAAAATGCATCATATGAAAAAGATGGTAGAAATCTGTTTTGTCAAATATAATCTCCATCCCTCATGATTTTTTTAACTCCTGCCTCGTTTTTTTCTTTTTCTTTTTTCTTTTTTCTTTTAATAGATCCTTTTCCCTCTCTGTGGTACATGAATCGCCACAGCGAGGGATCATGGAATTCCATATTCGTATTTAAATTTGCTAATGTATCAGGTTAAAGCTCCGATTCCATAATTTCTGATAAAGTATAAGCCGCATATTCAACCAAAGGAATCAGATGCACATAATCCATCCGGGTCGGGCCCACAATACCCAGAGTTCCTTGAACCTGTCCGATTTTATAGCGGGCAGATATGATGCTGCAATTTTTCATCTTACTTTCTTCGATCTCATCTCCGATTAATACATTCAGGTTGGCAGGAATTCCGCTCTGATCCAGAAGATGAACAATAATATTTTTATCCTCAAGAACTTCAACAACACTGGAAAGTTCACTGTAATTGTTGAATTCCGGTTGCCGCAAAAAGTTGTGTGTTCCGGTAACAAAGATGTTGTTATTTTCAGAAAAATCAAAAATCCTATCCGCTGTATCAATAAATAGATGCATCAAACCACTTTTTTCATCCGCCAGGTCTTGGACAATTTCCCTGAATTTCAGTCGTATCTCCCGTATTTTTAAACCGTCGAGTCTTTCATTCAGTACCTGTTTCAGTACTTCCAGTTGTTTGTCCTGAATTTCGGATTCGATTTCGAGCACTATTGTCTTAACAATTCCGCTTTTGATAGAAATGACCAGCAGGAGACGCTCACTGCCCAACCTGCTGATTTCCATGCGATGAAATATTCCCTCATCGAGCTGTGGAGAAATCAATATGCTCAGTTGCTTGGACAGATAGGCTAAAATCCGGGAAGATTCACGAAATACACTTTCATAGTCACCGGTACTTAATTTTATCGCCTGTCTTATTTTTTCTTTTTCATCCTGGGAGAGTCTACCCTTCTTTATCATCTGATCCACGAAAATACGATAACCGGCAGAGGTTGGAATACGCCCTGATGATTTATGAGGCTGAAATATGTATCCCTTCTCCTCCAGCTTCGACATTATATGACGAATTGTGGCCGGACTAAAGGACAATGAACTGTGCCGCGAAATATAACTGGATGCGACCGGGGTTGCCGTCAATATAAAATTTTTGACAATCGAATAGAGAACAAGTTTTTCTCTTTCCGACAATATTGTTGAATCGCCTCTCATATCCCTGATTATCGTTTGATAAAGTGCAAAGTTAAAGGAAAAGTTGTGTCAATTTCAAGCACCTTTTATAATCATCAGCATTTCTTTTGTTCCGTAAAACTGTTAATTACAGATGTAAAAGAATTAACCTGTATAATTCAAGAATGCCATGTTAACAGGGCACAAAGTTAGATATGCTAATAATTTAAATTTGCCCGCTGGCTTCTGGTTCCCGGCTGCTGGTTTTTGGCAAATCGATTTTAAATTTTGTATTTGAGATTTAAGATTTTATTGGAATCACGCCGACAGGCCAGTCTGGCAGCCTGACAGGCGGATAAGTCAGCCGGTAGGTTGATTTCGAATTTATTTTCATGGATGTTTGTTTTGTCACATC
>JAFGSO010000169.1 GCA_016934605.1 Calditrichota bacterium
CTGAACAGGGTAGGATACCAGACAAATCAGCTTATTCAGTATAAATACAATGCCGATGGTTTTCGGGTTTATAAAAAAATTGAGAATCAGCCGGCAGAGCTTTTTATACTGGATGGCCATGATGTCCTTGGTGTGCTGACCGGTAACGGACGGCTCAGGTACTGGAATATTTTTGGAAACGGGCTTGTCGGCCGATGTGAATTTGTTGGTCTGGATGAACGAAGTGAGAACAGTATTCCGGTTGAAACCGAAGAAGTATTCCAGATTCAGGATGCTGTTGATGAGAATGAAGAGGAGATACTGGAAGAAAAATGGGAAGTTGATGGGGAGCTCGTTTCCACGGAGGAATACTCGTTCGATTCCACGGGTGTGCATGAGGTGATGGTTTATCTCACCAGGACCGACAGTACTTCTGATACCCTTAAAATGACAATTGAGGCTATTGAGCCAGAACCGACTCCCGAGCCATTGGGGGAAATGCGGAAATTCTATTATATAAAAGATCTGCTTGGATCTGTAAGGGTGACACTGGATCAGAACGGTGAGGGAGTGGAAGCTTATGATTATTATCCCTTCGGTCTGAAAATGCCAGACCGGCTATATATGTCAGGCCTGGCTAATACCCGGAATCTGTTCATCGGAAAAGAGCACGATTCCGAAACAGGATACGATTATTTTGGTGCGCGGCTTTATGATTCCCGAATAGGGAGGTGGCTGAATGTGGACAAATTGGACCAGTACGATTCACCATATGTTTTTTGTGCCAATAATCCGCAACGGATTCAGGATATTGATGGATGGTATGGAGAGGATGTTCATTTCGATCTGACCTATTTTATGGCGGTAATGGTGATGGGAGCAACTCCTGAAGTTGCCGCAGCTATTGCCTTTGCGAACAATTATACCGACCATAATCCGGCAACGAATCCGTATTTACCTCCAAACTGGTCAAATCAAACAAGCCGGCATTTTGAATCAAAGGATTCAAGAAATATTATTAATAATCTGGAACGAGATCCGGTATCTTTAACTAATGAACAGTTTGGGCAGGCACTTCATTCATACCAGGACGTTAATTTTGCTCATACCGGATTCAAGGCCCTGGGAGGCAAAGGGTTTATAGGTCATCTTTTAGCGGGAAAAGATCCTGATAGAGCACTTGATAATGGTAAATTGGGAAAAAAAACCGTAGAAATGATTCAGGGTTTATATGGAATAATGAAAAAACGAAATTGCGGTATAGCTAATATTTCTCTTGAAGAGCTAATTGAGATGATTGAAAAGTATGTTAATGAGAATGGCACTCTTGAAGGTATACAGTCCCTGGTAAATGGACCTACTTACAATCTTGTCTATTTGTATAAATTCGCAAAACCGAAAGGTGCGAGTAAGAATCCATACGCTGATTATTTTCATGCTTTGTATCCAGGATATATGATTGTAGTTGATGGAGTAAGATATTACTAATAAAATTAAATTAGTAAAATTAACCATTTGTAGTAATATAATTTCCTTGATGAAAAGGATAAGGAAGAAAAATTGAATTGATGTTTCGATAAAACATCTGTTATATATTCATTTAAAAGGAGACTTAAATCTTATGAAAAAGATGTTTATTCTTACTCTGTTTCTGATGTTTTTATTAGATGTATCCTTATTTAATAACTCGGTTTCCCGGGCAGAAAAAAAGATATTGAATGATACCTCAGAAATCAGAAAACTGTATAAAAATAATGAAGAATTAAACAGATTAATTTCCCGGAAAAAGTGGGAAAAAATTTACGAAAAATTACAGCAGTCAAAACAAAGTGGTGCTTATAAGTATAAAATTCAGAATAGAGAAACATTTCTGTACGAACATAAGAATGCTTATCTATGGCCTTTGTTCTTAAAATTAGAGTCCCTTGCATATATCATAAAAAATGATTCAGCCTATACCTCTAATCTCCTCAAAATGAAGATTATATTTTTTCCGTATAAGACATATGCCGATACCACATTTCATATTTGGAAGAAAAAAGATGGTGAGTGGTATCTTCTTGACTTTGAAATACGCGATTACGATGATGAGTGGCTAGAGTTGCAGAAAGCCCGGGGAGTAGAGAGATTTCATTAATGCGGCCGGACCGGAAGTAGATTTGAGAAAACCGATTTTATGGAAAATGATTCCACTGTTTTGGTGAACTGATTTTAAAATAAAGAGCGTCCCGCGATGGAAAACCCGGGTTTCTAATAGAGGGTGTTGAATGAAAATGCCTAGATGCAGCTATCTGATTTTTATTACCTGGTTTGTTCTGTTTTTTGGCTGTAAAACAGCGACCATTAAACCGGCAGATTATTCAGGAATTTCTCTTGAACAGAAAGAAAAAATTCTGAAAAAGCAGAATGACAAACTGAACAGTTATTTCTCCAAAAAAAAGTGGGGGGAAATTTATGACATGCTGGCCGAAACACACAGCAAGGGACTAAAAAAGCATGATCCTGGTAACAGGGATACCTATATTTTTGAATGGAAAAAGGTCATGGTCTGGCCGGTGAAACTGAATGTGAGAGGTATCGCCGGATATGTACGGGAAGATGAAGCCGTCACCGAAAACATAATCTCCATGAAACTCATCTTTTTTCCATTCAAGACCTACAAGAGAACAATTTTTCATTCCTGGAAATTTATGGAAGGCCAATGGTATTTATTGGAATGTGATAAAGAGTTGGATGAAGAAGATATTAAATCTTTGAAAGCTGGATTGGAAATAAAATAAATGAGTCTGTCATTATTGCATTCCCCGATGGATGGACTGCAATTTTTCCCGTAGCTGGCTTATTTCCAAAAAGATCAGAGATCTGGTCTGCTCCAGACTTTTCTGATAGGAGAGGGCGGCATTGCCACCGGTAATGATAATGGTACCCTGCGGCATCAACCGGCTCAATCGTTTCAACTCGCTGACCAGCAGTTCATCTCCGGCGGGGTAGACAATACTGAGCAGAATTACTTCCGCATTTTTATCAACCGCAGCGGCAGCAATTTCCTCTGCAGGGAGATTTGGACCCAGGTAGGTGACATCCCAACCCTGTGAGGCTGCAGTGAGAGCGCAGAGCAGAGCGCCAAATTCATGTGCCTGACCGGCCGGTGTGGTAGAAATGAGTGTAGGGGCGTTGGCGGGAACATGAATTCCCCCCAGCATATCTGAAAGAAATTTCCGAATGACAGTACTGGCCATATGTTCATGATAAATCCGAATAGCACCACGCTGCCACAACCGCCCGATCTCTTCCATGAAAGGTGAGATCAGTTGTTCAATAAGCACCGGTCGGCTGAGTGCCACCGATGCGGCGAGCAAAGAATTCTCCAGTTTTCTGTTATTCAGTTCATAAACAGCATCGATACATTCTCTCAAATAGTCGGTGGGCTGAAGACTTTCTTCAGATCTCGCAAGATCAGCGGTCTCCCCACCTAAAAGCTGTCTCAACTCATCAATTTTTTTATCAGCAACCTGTCCGATACTGAAGCCTTTATCAATGGCACTCTTCAGTAAAGACAGCTTCTGAATATCAGCATCGCTGAATAATCGACGGTTATTGCTGCTACGCCGAGGCACAACTGCCTGATAACGCTTTTCCCAGATTCGAATCACATGTTCACTGAGACCCGTCATTCGTGCAACAACCCGGATCGGATATTTCGCTTCATTTTTCATAATA
>JAFGSO010000170.1 GCA_016934605.1 Calditrichota bacterium
ATAGTATAAATCAGGAACTACCATGTTAAAATATGTCAAATTTTTATCAGTCATTTTTTTCTCAATCATTCTGATATGGACCTGTGAACGCAAAACAAATCCGGCTCTGCCCAACTCTCCTCCAAATACCACTCTGGCCAATATCCCCAAAGAGAATGATACCTTATTTGCCCTACTTACACTACACTGGGATGGTGAAGATTATGACGGTTTTATTTCCGCCTATCAGTACCGTTATGTTACCTATCACCTTTTTATGGGCGATTCAGTTGTTCAGGAATGGGAAACCACCCAGGAAACCAGTGTAACCATTCCATTCGAGTCAAGTGATGAACTGAATTATCAGCGATTCGAGGTTCGCGCTGTAGACGATCTGGGAGAAATTGATCCCGAACCGGCACAGAGGACTTTCTATACCGTACAAACGGTCTTTCCTGAAACAGAGATTCTGATTCCGGAAGATGAGGAACAATTTTTTGTTATCGACCATGTCACCGACTGGTGGCAGGGAGTCCCGCTGACCTTTCAGGCAACCGATGCAGATGGTGAGGTAGTGGAATATGCCTGGCGGGTTGATGATGGTGAATGGAACTGGACCGAAGACACCACACTGACTATCGAACCACAGTATTTTGATCCTCTGGACGGACCCCATATCATTTCGGTTATATCGCGGGATAATACCAATCTGATTGATCCGGTGGGAGATTCTATCACCGTGAATCTGGTTCAACCATCATTTACCAAAGATATTCTGATTGTGGATGAAACGGATGAATCTCTGTTCAGTTCTTTTCCGGCACTCCAGTCCGATACACTGGTAGATGGTTTCTATGCCAGAGTCTTCGGTAATAATGATGAATGGGACTTCCGGGCCAATGGAATGCCACCGAAAGATGTTCTGGGTGAGTATCGCCTGATTATCTGGCATGCAGATAATCCCTACAGTAATCCCACAAATGTCCATAAACTTCCGCAACACATTGAAGATGTGAAGGATTATCTGAATGTGGGTGGAAATCTGATCATGGGAGGATGGCGCATCCTGAAATCCTTCGCACAGGCGGAACCCTTTCCGAAAAGTTTTGAACCCGGAACCTTTATTCACGATTATCTTCACATCAAGCAGGCAGATGAAACCAATGCTTATGACTTTGTGGGTTGTAACCCTTTCTCCAGTGTCACCGATACATTTTATGTGGATAAAAATAAAGTAAACGTATTTCCGTTTTATGGCAAACTCGATAAAATTAATATAATGCCTCAGAGAGCTGGCTTCACAGAAGTGATGTATGTTTATGCAAACTATATCACCGATTTACCCTTCTGGCGTGGTGAACCTGTTGGCATCCGGTATTATGGAACCAGCTTCAATACCATTGTACTTGGCTTTCCATTGTTCCTGATTCGCGAAGATGACGCAAAGATAATGGCAAACGATATGCTGAGAAGCCTCGGATTCTGATTAACCGTTGAAGGATTATATAAAGTGTAGAGGAGTTTTTAAAACAATGATGCGACAACTAACTGGAATTTTAATTCTGATTATTTTTCTGGCCTCCACCCAGGTCTGGGCGGGAAATACCGGCAAAATTTCCGGCAGGGTAACGGATAAGGAAACAGGAGAACCGCTTATTGGCGTAAATGTCCTGGTGAAGGAGACCAATCTGGGAAGCGCCACCGATGAAGACGGATTTTATTTTATCCTCCAGGTTCCGCCGGGAACCTACGATCTGGAATTCAGCTATATCGGTTATCATACCCTTACTGTTACCGGAGTTCGTGTCAGGGTAGACCTCACTCAGACGATAAATGTGGAGATGGAGTCTCAGGCAGTACAAGGACCTCAGATTGAAGTCGTGGCCGAACAGCTGCTAGTGCAGAAGGATATTACCGCTACCCGGAGGACGGCCTCCCGTGAGGAAATTGAAGATACTCCGGGTTTTCAGTCCACTACGGATATTTTCCTGCTGCAGGGTGGCGCATTTGTGGATGCAGCAGGAGCTCAGACGATTGCCCTGGGAGAAGGAAACCAGCTGCAGGTAAGGGACGAGAGCCTGAAGGATATACATATCCGCGGGGGCCGCGGCGGGGAAATTCTGTACATGGTAGACGGAGTTCCGGTAACCCATCCTATCTACGGCGGACGTGATGTGCTGAACCTGAATGTGGTGGATGTTCAGGAGATGGAACTGCTGACCGGGGCATTCAACGCCGAATACGGTCAGGCACAATCCGGAGTGGTAAATATAACCACCCGCTCGGGAAGTGAGCGGTATGAAGGAGGACTGGAATATAAAACCGGCGCGGCTGATTATATTACCGATAATTACGGATTCAATTATACCTCATTTTATATCGGTGGACCGGAACCAATTACCAGAAAACTGGTTCCCCAAACCGGGCTGGAGCTTCCCGGGCGGATGACCTTCTTTATTTCCGGGAATGCAACCCTGTCCAACACCCCCTATAACAATAACCGTGACAGGGATCAAATTTCCGCCCTGGGCCTGGATTTTAATTCCAAACAGGACAACGTTGGCAATTTAAATGCCAAGGTGAACTGGGAAATCAGCAATAAATTGTCGATGAACCTCAGCTATCATGGTTCTTCCAATAAATGGAGCCGGTTTGACTGGCTGTGGCAGAACTATCCAAATCATCTGGCTGAATACACCAGAAATAACAATAATTTAAATTTCAACGTAAAGCACACTCTATCAAAGTCAACATTTTATCACCTGAATTTTGGCTACCTGGGTGTGGATTATGATGCCTCCTTAAATGACCAGAGTCCCCCTGAATACTGGACTTTCTACAAAGATGGCAATGTCTACGATTACTGGACTTATGAAAGAAATTTTTCGGATGCACCCGATTCGGTCTATTCCAGGATCAAAGCACCGGTAACCGATAGATATGGGCTGATCGACCGGCAAAGTTATGAAAGTATCTGGAGAGATGATGTAACTGCAACCTGGAGCTTTAAAGGTGATATTACCTCGCAGATCCATCATGAGCATCTGATGAAAACAGGCCTGGAATTACGCTATAATGATATTCAATATGTGGATATTCAGGATGGTGGATATTCGCTCTCAAAATACGGTGATCATGTTTTCAACAATGAGGTTGAATTTCCCAAACCGGTGGGACCTTATCCTGAATTCGGTGAAAACCGGTGGGTTTTTGATGCCTTCCCCGTGCAGGGAGGAGCCTATATACAGGATAAATTTGAAAAAGAAGCGCTGATTATCAATGCCGGTATTCGGTTCGACTGGCTTCTGCTGGGTAAAACCATTATGGGTGAAAACTGGCGGGATCAATGGGAAAAAGCTACCGGAGAAACTTCTGACTGGTCCGAATTTAAATACAAGGTGAGTCCGCGTTTCGGGATATCCTTCCCAATAACTCAACGGACGGTGCTGTTTTTCTCCTACGGACACTTCAACCAGTTGCCGGAAATGCAGTATTTTTACCGTGATCCTTATACCGGCGGCTTTACCGGAAATCCCCATCTGGATTTCGAGCAGACCATCCTCTATGAATTTGGATTTACTCACCAGCTGGCACAAAACTGGGCGATTGATATCAAGAGTTATGCCAAGGATATTTCAAAGCAGGTTCAGACAACCCAGTTGAGAGCTGCGCTGGGATTACCGGTTTATCTTTACGATAACAAAGGGTATGCCCGTGCCCGCGGTCTGGAATTTGAGCTGACCAAGCGCTACTCCAACTTCATTTCCGGTAAAATGAATTATACCGTCCAATGGGCAAACGGCTATTCTTCCTCTGCATTCGATGATTATGTTCGTTCTTTAAATGATTTTCCCAATCCGATTCGTGAGCGGCCGCTTGACTGGGATATCCGTCACCAAATCATATTTCAGATGTCTGTTGCGGCGCCGGAAAATAGAGGCCCAAATATATTTGGATTGCAACTCCCGGATAACTGGAACATATCGGTCCTGTCACGTTTCTCCTCCGGGCAG
>JAFGSO010000171.1 GCA_016934605.1 Calditrichota bacterium
CTCGCTATTCCGGGAAGCTGAAGAAAGACTGCATAAACTGGCAGAAAAGATATCGGAGAGCAATGCCGGGAACTGGCAACCTTCTATTCGCGAAGTGATAGTAAGATACCGTGAAGCTGAATACGAAGCGGTTAAAAATAAATTGCTCAGTGAAGTGCGCATCCTTATCCAGGAATCGAAAGCTCTGGGTGCCGAAAAAACTGCACCCATGACTTACCGGAAAGTTGAAAGTATGCTTAAAGAAGTTGAAAAAATTCTCAGTTCGCAGCAGTACGACGATCCCACTCTGGGTGCTAAAGCGAATGAGCTTCTTGAGGAGAGCCGCCACCTGCTCTATATATCTCAGCTCTCCCGGCAGATCCGACGCGATGATGCAGCATTCGAAAACTACCTTTTGCAACTGGAACAGGTCATCGGCAAACTTGCCTCTCTGGTTGAAGTCCCCTCTGAATTTTCCAGGAAGGTGGAAGAGGTATTGGGCGATATCGAACTTTCAGTGGCCAATTTGAAACGGGAGCTGGAACAGCAGAAAAAGCAAAATATTATTCTGCTGGATTCGCTGGAGGATATGCAGGCAGAAATTGCCGCTCTGAAGTCGAGAGTTGGAAAAAATGAGTCCATCCTTCAGAAGGTGGATAACCTGAAAAGCAGTCTTTCGCCCGTTAATGTGAAGACCATTTATCAGAAGGACCGTATCGTACTGCGATTGAACGGTATTGAATTTCCTCTGGGGAAAATTCAGATCAATGCTACGGACCGGAAACGGCTGGAGAAAATCGGCCAGGCTTTGCATAATTTTCCTGACAAACAGATACGGGTCCAACTGGGACAGAGTGCTACCGGTAATGTTCAGTATAGTAAATCCCTGGCAAATCAGCGGGCCAGGGCCGTTACCCTCATCCTTCAATCCGCCGGTTTTATACCGGATTCCCGCATATCCGCTGAAGGTGTTCTGCTGCAACAGGCCAATCCTCCCGCCCATGCCATTGTGGATGTCATCATACAGCTCTGAAAAGGGAAAAAGAAGGCTCAGAGGCTCAGGGGACCATGGCTCAGAGTATGAAATTCAGGAAGCAGACGCCAGGAAGGCAAGATAACAAGATAACAAGCCTGTCTGGCCGGAGGACAGGATACAAGATGACAAGAATATTAATACAAAATACAATATACAAACACCCTGTGCCATGAGCCTTGTTCCTTGAGCCTTCTCTCTGCTCTCTTCTAATTTATTTGTGTTAATCTGTGGAATCCGTGGACTGATAAGTGGACGACAACCGGACTGCCGACTGCCAACTACCAACTTTTTTGACTCCTGATTCCTGACTCCTTCCTTCATCCTTCATCTTTAATCTTTAATCCTAAAAATCTTTTTCCTATTGTTTTTTAATTCTTTATCCTTTATTTTTTATCATTATTACGGTTCCATCTACCAATCGGTACGTTTTTTTTAGTCCTGAAAAATTTTATAAACAGAACCGGCTTATTTACCGGGGAATCTGATTTGTCAAGCTGCTGTCCGGGGATTCTGTCCGATTTTTCAGGATAAACGATAATAAAACGGGATTTTGTATGAAATTAACGATGAATACAGAGCATCTGGTCCGGCTGAGTGTGATGGGTGAAATTAATCATCCCACACTGCGGTCCACCGGATATGTGATCAATTCGCAGGGAAAAGCGGAAGTGTACCCCAGCGTGGGCGGCATCTCCTATAATATCCGTATCGGAGATCCGGCTGTGGGATGGATGGCGGATCATGTGGAGCCGGGTGTCAGCGTCCTGAATACCGGAAAGAAAGTCGGGGAATATTCACCTAACGGTGCTTTGAATGTCCTGGCATGTATCGGAAATAAGGCAACGATTTCCTCCGGCGATGCTAAAGGTAAGACGGGATTTGTGACCGGAAAACATGGCGGAATCGACCATGTACTGATCGACTTTGAACCGGATATTCTCGAAAATTTGCTGCCAGGTGATAAAATCCTGATTAAATCCTTTGGAGTGGGCCTTAAGCTGCTGGATTACTTTCCCGAAATCCAGGTGATGAATATCGATCCCGAGCTGCTGACAAAACTGCCGCTCCGTTCTTCCGGGGACGGACTGGAAGTCGGTGTGAGTCACCTGATTCCGGCAAAGATCATGGGGTCCGGCATTGGCAGTATCTCCGCCCATTCCGGTGATTATGATATTCAGATTTTCGATGAATCGGCCATCAATGAGTATCATCTGAACGATCTAAAGTTAGGTGATATCGTGGCGATTATTGACTCGGATGCCTCTTATGGCTGGATCTACCGCCAGGGTGCTGTAACTGTTGGTATGATAAGCCATTGTAACAGCGTAATTTCCGGACACGGACCGGGCGTAACCACAATTATGACCTCAGCAAAGGGCAGAATAAAGCCTTTTACTGAGAAAAATGCCAATCTCAGAAATTTTTTGCCTTGAGAAAGAGTGAAAACGGTCAATCTCTGGATACGGTCTTGTGAAAATATTCTGTCGATTTTTGAAGGCGGGTATTTCAGTGTGTAAACGGAAAAATTATTTTCTGAATGAAACCTTTTGGTTGTCTGGTAGATATAAAAAATAATATAGACAATTTCCTGACGAATCTTAGAACCGGATAAGACTATTCGATATCATTTTCATGATGCGAACGAAATAAGACCGTTTTTCTGGATATCAGGGTCTATGCTGTACTAACAGTAACGGAGTGATGATGGAAAAATTTGAAATCTATTTAATTTCTCTGACGATACGTAAATGGGATCTTGAGAAAAAACGCATGGCCGTCAATACAACTTTTGTTGTGGGTGACGCTGAATTTTCATCGAACCTGGAAATGGCTCTGACATCGGCCGGCGAGATGACTGAAGAGTTTCTGAATATCCTGAAAAAAGAGGCTGGACGGAAACTGATGAACGGGGGAAACGATTTTGGTGAAACTGACATAGAACTTGGAGATAAGAATTATATTAAACAAAAAACCGGCTCTTTTTTCAAGAAAATAACAGGTGAATTGAATAATAAAGGTAAAGACGGAAAAAATCGGCAGTCGGGCCAGCGGGCAGAACAGAATAATGGTGCCGGACAGATTTATCAGGCCACCGGACAGGCCCGCCAGGCTCGGATGCCCCGCATGATTTTAACCACTTATCTGGATGTGTATCCTGAAAATCATGATGTCTCTGCTCTGCCGGAGAATATTCAGTTTTTTATCATACTGAATCTGGCCAGAAAATATTATGAAAAAGAACAATTTCAGAAAGCGATCCATCCGCTGCGCCGGCTTGTGAAAATGAAACCGGATTTTGGGACAGGCTATAAATGGCTGGCACGTTCGTTGAAGAAAGTCCGGAAATATGATGAAGCCGTCCGCAATTATGAAAATTATGCCCGGGTGGAAAACTCCCTGGATGCAAAACTGGATCTGGCACAGTCCTACCGAAAGGGGAAAATGTTCGATAAATCTGAAGAAATTTACCGAACAATACTGAATGATTATCCGGATGAAAAGGAAGCCAAAATCGGAATAGCCCAGATAAAGTATGCACGGCAGGAAGAAGATTATCTCCCCATTCTGGACAGTCTGTACCAGGAAAATTCTGACTGGATGCGGGAATGGATGAGAAAAGAATTTAATTTCAGAATATATTCACAATCCAAAACCCTGCTTACTCCGGTGCAGGCCTCGCGTTATCTTGGTTTCGATAAAGCGTTTGAGATCACTCAGATGGCTTTCCGCAACGAAGTCCCCTCCCATTTTAATCCCTCCAGGGCACGGATAAATTTCTTCCGGGAAGAACTGGACCGCTGGGCGGAAGTGGTGAATCGGTTTAATCTTATGGGACATGAAGTGGTACTTCATCCGGAAAATCTGAACGGAGATGCAGCTGCGGTAGCATCCGGCAGCCAGAAAGGACAGTCTGCGGGTGCAAAAAGCGACGAAGATAAACCGGAATCAACACGGGTGGAGGAAATTATCCGATATATCCGGGAAACCCGGGCCCGGCGTGAAGCAATGGGACAGGTGACAAATAAAACCCGTCGTCCGGCAAGAAAATCCCCCACTCAGAAAAAAGCCGGTCAAAAAAAACGGGGCCGTCCGAAAAAAGAAAAAAAGACGACCTGATATCCTGCAGGCGCAGAATTAATGGATCAGAGCTGAAGGCTCACGGCACAGGGGGCTCCCGACTCCCTGTCAACCTCCGGTTGACCCGTCGGGACTCAACCATCCATGGTTTCGTCAGGAATCAGGAGTCAGGATTTAAAAGAATCAGCAGTCTGTTTGCCATGCAGGGATTTGTCACGAATTGGTCCACGAATTCGCACCAATTATCTCGAATGGTGCATTCTGCATAAAAATTGATACGAGCAAAGAGCAGAAAGCATAGCGCATAGAGAAGGATCACGGATGATTCTGGTTTCCGGCTATTGACTCCTTGTGACTGCCAACTGCCAACTGTATTTTGTACTTTGTACTTTGTACTACTTATTCTTGTATCTTGTGTCTTGTATCTTGTGTCTTGTATCTTGTATCTTGTATCCTGTCTTTAGCCATTATCCCTTATCCCTTTTCCACTGATTCCAGAATCCTCCCAGATACGTTCACCCTTTTCCCCCTATAACTTTATATTTTTCCTCCCAAATAACTAATTTTTCACTTTAATTAACCGCATATCTGGCTTAAATTTATCATTAAAAATTTTGTGACAGAAGAGGCAGGGATGGATCACCGCTTTTTGTAATTTGGTGAAATAAATACTCAGGCATTCTGACAATGGGGTGTGTATGAAATATCTGGTCACCGGGGGTGCAGGTTTTATCGGATCCAATCTGAGCGAAGCACTGCTTCAACGCGGACATTCCGTCCGCATCCTCGATAATTTTGCCACCGGCCGGCGTGAGAATATCGCACCGTTTCTGGATGAAATAGAACTCTTTGAAGGAGATCTCAGAAGTTACCATATCGTCAGAGATGCGGTGGATGGAATGGATTTTGTCCTGCATCAGGGAGCATTGCCATCCGTACCCCGTTCCATCAAGGATCCCATAACCACCAATCAGGTAAATGTGGAGGGTACTCTGAATATCCTGGACGCTGCTGCGGATGCCGGAGTAAAGCGGGTGGTATTCGCCTCCTCTTCCTCTATTTACGGGGACAGTGAGGTGCTGCCCAAACAGGAGGATATGACCCCGAATCCTCTATCCCCTTATGCAGTAAGCAAACTGGCCGGAGAAAAATATTGTCAGGTATTTGCCCGGATCTACAATCTTCACACCGTGGCACTCCGTTACTTCAATGTATTCGGTCCCCGTCAGGATCCCAACTCCCAGTACTCCGCGGTGATCCCGAAATTTATCGGGGCCATTCTCCACAACCGGCAGCCGGTCATTTTTGGGGACGGAAAACAATCACGGGA
>JAFGSO010000172.1 GCA_016934605.1 Calditrichota bacterium
TAAATTCTTTCCCAGTTACTCTTTTCACCGGTATAACCACTACTGAGAATTACCGACAGGTGTGGATCTTTGCGAAGTAGTTCTTCAATGAGTTCCAAACCATTGCGATCTGGAAGCACAACATCAGAAAAAACCAGCCTTATATCTTCTTTCTGCTGATCGTATACTCTAAGCGCCTCGCTATAATTCGAAACAGCATATACCCTATATCCGTTATTGTTCAAAGCCTGTACAATAAAATCCCTGATCTCGGAATCATCTTCCACAAGAAGAATGACTTCCCCGTTGCCCTGAAAATCCTGCAGTGATAATTTTTCGGCGGTAGCCTCCCCGGCCTCCTTAAAAGTTGCCGGAAAATAGATAGTGAAGGTAGTGCCTTCTTTTAGTTTGCTGTCCACATTTATCCAACCCTCATGCTGCGAAATAATTCCGTATATTACAGATAACCCCAGTCCGGTTCCCTTGCCAACTTCTTTGGTGGTAAAAAATGGCTCAAAAATATGATTTACGATCTCTTCACTCATTCCTTCACCGGTATCCGAAAATCTAAATATTACAAATTTCCCCGGCCTGGATTTCGGAATATTTCGAACATCCGACTCCGTCAATATTATATTATGAGTATTCAGAGTTATTAAACCGCCCTTCGGCATGGCATCACGGGCATTCACTGCAAGATTCATAATCACCTGCTCGATGTTGCCTTCATCTGCCCAGATTTTCCATAACTTGTTGTTCAAATCAGTTTTTATCTCAATATCCTCCCCGATTACCCTCTCCAGCATCATCAGCATATTTCTGATTATCTCATTAATATTTATCGATGAGGGAGACATCATCTGTTTACGGCTGAAGAGAAGCAACTGATTGGTTAAATTACCGGCCCGCTGAACCGATTTTTGAATCTGTTTCATATTACGTTCCAGCATATCCAGATCCCGGATATTCATCAGGGAAAGATCGGTATATCCTTTGATACTGGTTAACAGATTGTTGAAATCATGAGCCATACCGCCCGCCAGAGTTCCGATGGCCTCCATTTTCTGCGCCTGAAGCAGCTGAGCTCTCATATTTTCCTGTTCGTTTTCCAGCTCTTTATGACGACTAATGTCGGAAGTCGTCCCGATCATCCTGTAAGGCTCTCCTTCTTTATCCGTCAGAAAAGTTCCACTTACCTGAAACCACTTGATCCGTCCCTCACGGTGTAACATCCGATAGGACACCTCCAGATGATTAGTCCTGCCCTTAATGTAATCTTCTACTCTCTGTCGCACCAGGGTCAAATCATCCGGATGAACATGTTTTATCCAGCTTTCAATATTATTTTCAATTTCATAATCATCATAACCGAGCAATGCCTTCAGGATAGGATCTATAAAAATCTCACCGGTTTTCATGTCCCAGTCCCATACTCCAACACTACCGGCTGTTGTGGCCATTTTATATCTTCGTTCACTCTCCCATAAGGCCTCTTCTGCATTTTTCTTTTCGGTAATATCTTCATAGCTACCAAACAAACCTATGACCTCCCCATTTTCATTTATCAGGGGGATTTTGGTTGTTCTCAGCCACAGTTGTTTCCCGTTCTCCCTTACCTGCGGCTCCTCATAGTTGATCTTAGAAATGTTTTTTGCTATAATTTCTTGGTCATCCGACCGATATAGCGGAGCAGTTTCCTTCCAGGAAAGTTCAAAATCATTTTTCCCGATAATTTCCTCTGGTGAGTTCAAACCTGCATCGGTTGCGAAAGCTTTGTTACATCCGAGATAACGAAATTTTTTATCCTTCCAGAAGAGTCTCACCGGAATCGTATCCATAACCAGCTGTAACATCTGCCGGGATTCCTGAAGATCTTCCCGGATCTTTTTCAGGTTCCGCTTTGTTCGCAAGGAACTTATTGCATAAGTCAGATTTCCGGCAATATTTTGAAATAATTTGATCTCGATATCATGAAATAATTCCGGTTCTTCAGAATAAATAGCAATTAATCCCAGTAATTTGAAATTTTCTCTAAGTGGAATGATTATAAAAGACTTAAAATTATATTTTTGGGCAAGCCTAGTCAATTTTTTATCCGGGACTCCGGAATTAATTTTCCAGTTAATAACTGAAATTTCATCCTTGAAAACATCTTTGATTCTACTCAGATCCCCCAGTAACGAACCCTTCTCCTGTATGAATTCATTGAATTGTTTCTCTGAGATTCCAGATGAAATTTGACGAATATCTTCTTCAGAACCTTCACTTTTAATTATTGCTATACAGCAGAATTTATAAATCTCGGATCCGGCCACTTTTTGACAAACTTCAACTAGTACTTTATCTTCATCTTCAATGGCTGGAAGTACCATCGGGCTTTCCAGGAAAAGTCTGAGAACCCTGAACCAGCGAATGTTGTATTCGCCGGGAAAGATATTTTCCTGAAATCCAATAAGCTGTTCTTTATTTATTTTTTGGTTACTCATCATAATCCATTAATAAAAAACCGTCTTGATATTCACTGACAAAACCCCTTATCAGAATGTTATATGGTTATATAATATACATATTTATCTGAGTTTTGCAACCTCAAGTTTGCCTGCTTTAAAATCTTTGGATCTTATAAAATGTTTTTAAAACATCTGGTTTTGCAAATTTGAAAAAAGATGATAACTACTAGCTGATTTAGGAATTTGGTACAAGGTCTATCCAGAAATTTCACCGATCCAAATATCTGTTTATGATAATTTTTATTGTATATCTTCCCCGGAAAGCTCCTCCCGCTGGAACAATGATTTCGGAAAAATCCAACCAGAAATTTTTGCTTTAGCACAATTGATCATCACGCTGTTATGCTCAACCGGACATCATCAATATAAATTTCTACAGGCTTTTTCAGTTCAACAGAGAATAAGCCAAAACCAAAAATGTCGTCTAATTGCATCCGACGGTTCAGGGGTGCCTCCCGTACTTCATCTAGCGAGATACTGATATGGTTCCAGCCGGGAATCAGTTTAAACCTTTTATTGAATCGGTCCTCATATTTCTCTCCTGTCATTACATGTAAGCGGTCATGAATACGGCAGGTAATCTGGATATGCTCGTTTTCAGTGTTATAAATACTGAACTTTAAGTAATTATACTCACTCCAATCCTTTGGAAAATACTTGAGAAAAATCCCGGAATACTTTTCTGTTGTTAGAAGAACTCTGCAAGAAAAATCCCCTTTACAGACTGGATTATTCGAAATAGACATCCGGTTATCTGATTCCCAGCGTTTCAGTTCGGACTTTCTCTCAAAATCCGAAAAAATGGGGAATTCCTGATATGCTCGGTATTCATCCCTCAACGAGCTTACGGGGGCCATTATTTCCAAAAAGATGAGAAATATCAGGAGAATCCTTGCTGCTAATAAATTTTTCTGTGAAAATTTGCTTAACCTCTGTGAAAAAAACAGCCAGCCGGCCAGAGCGCCTAACGTATTTCTCCAAAGATCACCAAATTCAGCAATTCTGGAAAAATGAACCTGAATCCATTCAATACCCAGACCTGAAAAAAAACTTATGAGAAAGACCAGTACAAGTTGAAAAAAAGGATCTTTTTTCTTCAAGTATCCCCATTTATGCAACAAAACGGCAGTCAAAAAAGTATAGAATATTATGTGTCCCAGATTCCAGGCACTTTTGAAGGATCTGCTCGAATGATAATCAGGACCACCGAAAAAGAGAAGAACGGCAAATACGATAATTATCAGATATATAAGAGCATCGAAATAACGATTTTTCATGCCAGATTACCGGGTTTATCAAATAAATATGTTAAACGCAATCGGTTTATAATAAACTGCACCCATGGGCCAATATAAGTTCCTCCGGAAGTCTTTGAAAAATAATTTTCAATATCCATTGTACTTTACAACAGCCTATAGTCTGACTTATATTCTGAAATGCAAAATTATTTTTGAACTTTTAATCTGAAATTCGGTAATAAAAATATTAATTATTTCACAACTTCTATTAGTAGTCAAAAAAATGAAGCAATTTTCACTGATTATTTTTCTGATTTTATCCCTTTCCATTTTCTTGCCGGAAAAATCTGAGTCACAATGGTATTATTACGGACGGAATAAAGTTCAATACACAGATTTCGAATGGCATGTTCTTAAAACAGATCATTTTGATATTTACTATTACCCTGAGATGGCAGAGCTCGCGGAAAAAGGAGCCGCATTCGCAGAGGAGAGTTATCGCTATCTGGAAAACAAATTTAATTTCACAATTAACAGGCGGATCCCGCTCATCTTCTACAGTTCCCATCTCCATTTTCAGCAAACCAATATAACCCCTTACTTTGTGCCGGAAGGAGTCGGCGGATTTTTTGAATTTCTAAAGGGTCGGGTTGTTATACCGAGCGATGGAAACATCAACCAGTTCCGTAAAGTCATTTTCCATGAACTGGTGCACGTTTTCATGCATAGTAAGATTTATTTCGAAAACAAAGAACATTCTCGATTTGAGGGTACTTATCCCCCGCTCTGGTATGTGGAGGGACTTGCAGAATACTGGTCCTCTGAATGGGATGCCCAGGCGGAAATGGTGATAAGGGATGCTGTTTTGAACAATTATATTGTTCCGCTTTCCAATATGTATCAGATAAACGGAACCTTTATGATGTACAAGGAAGGTCAGGCTATTCTCACCTACATAGCCAACACCTACGGCGAAGAAAAAATTCTTCAATTGATGGAAGAGATCTGGAAATATGGAAAATTCTCAGATGTTTTTCAGGAGGTTGTTGGAAAAACCTATGAACAGTTCGATCAGGAATGGCTGTATTATCTGAAAAAAAAGTACTATCCCCTTATGGAAGACAATGATTTTTCAAAAATGATAACGTATTCGGTTGTCACACGGGGATATAACTTTAAACCGGCTTATTATAAAGATGTCAACGATGAGGAATATGTTGTGTTTTTCGGAAACCGGGGCGGTTACTCAAATATCTATATTAAAGATCTACGTCCTTTCCGGCTGGAACAGAAAGAGAAAGCGGAAATTCTGGTTAAGGGAGAAAGAACTCCGGATTTTGAATCACTCCATCTTTTTTCCAGCAAAATTGATGTTGATAAAGCAGGGAATCTTACATTTTCCTCCAAGAGTGGTGAGAATGACGCCCTCTACATTTACAGCATACCGGAGCGTCGGGTGCTAAAAAAACATCAATGGTCGCAGATTGTCGCAATTTCCTCTCCATCATTCTCTCCGGACGGACATAAAGTCGTCTTTGCAGGAGTGGATTTCAGCGGAAAACAGGATCTTTATATTCTGGATCGGAATGAAAATTATTTAATCCGTTTAACCGATGATTTTTATGAAGATAAAGCTCCTTCTTTCTCTCCGGACGGACGAAAAATCGTTTTTTCTTCCGATAGAACCATGCATGGGAAAGACTGGTGTTACAACCTCTTTATCTACGATCTGGATACAGACCTGATACATTATGTAACATACGGCCGATTTCAGGACGAGACACCGGTCTGGAGTCCTGATGGTCAATATATCGCATTCACATCCAACAGGGATACTTCTTTGAATTTGTGGATAGCAGATTTATCTGACATACAGGACTGGGAAATCGGATTTTATGATCGGGTAAAGCTAAAACAGATTTCCCGGTTTATTAATGCTGCTTTCGATCCGGAATGGACAGACGATAACCGTTTACTTTTTACTGTTTATGAGAACAATCGTTTTGAGATCCGAATGATGGACAAAATTAAAGAAAAAAGTGACTCCACTCAGTCCATTGTCAAGAATGAAAAAATGTTCGGACATCGCCAGTGGAAATATAATCGTGTTCCCGGAAGCAAAATACAATCGAAACTACGCTATCAGAAAAAATATGATCTTGATATTGCTCAGGCCCAGGTCAGCCAGGATCCGTTCTGGGGGACCACCGGTGGAGCGGTTTTTGCATTCACGGATATCCTGGGAAATGATCAATATTATTTCATGCTGTACAACAATGCTCAGAGTCGAGGTGATTTTTTCAAGAGTTTTAACGGAGCAGTTACCAAAGTTTCTCTGGAAAACCGCCTTAATCACGCCTATGGCCTTTTCCGCTTTTCAGGAAGATATTTTAATTATAAAGACGGCTATTTCTATGAAGATAGGGTTGGAGGATTCTTTACCCTCAGCTATCCATTCTCACAATATAACCGAATGGAATTTAATACCAACCTGAGTTATTCGGATAAGGATGTTATTGGACTGGACAGACGACATGCCATTATCACTTCCAATTCAATATCTTTTGTATCGGATAATTCCATATGGTGGTATACCGGTCCCATGGAAGGTCATCGATATAATATTTCTGTGGGCAATACCTACGATTTGAGATGGTCGAATGTCAACTATTACACATTCAGAGCGGATCTCAGACAGTATACCCGTCTCGCACCCCGGCTGAGTCATGCCATCCGTGTACTCCTGCTATATAATGAAGGGAAAGATTCCCGCTGGTACTATCTTGGGGGAAGCTGGGATCTGCGGGGATACCGGCAATGGTCTATCCGCGGGGAAAAAATCTTTTTTTTATCCAATGAACTAAGATTCCCATTTATCGATTACATCGGTATTAAATTTCCATTCCTGGGTCTTGGTTTTCGGGCCATTCATGGAGCACTTTTCCTCGATGCAGGGAATGCATGGAATGACGAGTGGAATGGTTTGCTGGGAAGTACCGGTTTTGGTTTTCGCATGAATTTCGGAGGATTTCTGGTACTCAGACTGGACATTGGTAAAAAAACTGATTTCAGAGAATTTACTTCCGATTGGTTTACTCAATTCTTTTTTGGATGGGATTTCTGATGAAACTGGCAATTCGGATGAATAAATACAAAATATTTCTACTGGTTTTATCATTATCGACGGGATGTATTTTGTCCTGCAGCGGACTTATCAAATTAAAGGTCTCTGAAGAGGAACTGAGCTCAGACCAGGAAAAATGGACAACTGTATTCTCATCCAATAACCGGCATAATTCGGTGGATTCAGACCTCATTCCCCCGTACCGGATCGCCTGGAGGAAAGGATACAAGTCTGTTATAACAGATCAACCCCTGGCTGTGGCAGACCATCTGATATTTACCACCCGGAATGGAAACCTGGCTTTCCTGAATATATCCAAAGGTCAGATGCTTGGCGATGGACGGATTGCCCCTGGATTCGACCATGCCCCCGTCATTGAAAATTCCACTTTATTCTACGGCGCCAGTCTGGGAGAAAAAACTCTGGTAGCTTTGAATATGTTGAACCTGAAAAAAATCTGGGAAACCAAACTGGGACATGTTTATACCTCTCCTGTGATATGGAAGGAAAATATATACGTCGGGACCAATAATAATAAAATAGCAGCAGTGAATAAGAACAATGGTGAAAAAATCTGGCAATTCGATGCTGGCGCTTCTCCGGTTGGAATACCTGCAGAAAATGAGGGAAGATTATTTTTTTCTGATATTCAGGGAAATCTGTATTGTCTGGATGCGGAAAGTGGAAAGGAAATCTGGAGAAAAACTCTTGAAACGAATGTATACAGCGGACCTGTAATTGCTGACGGGCGCTTATTCATCGGAACAACTGCCGGAACATTCTTCGCATTTTCTGCTGACTCTGGTAAGTTTTTATGGAGGACGCAAACTGAGGGTGCCATCTTTGGACATGCCTCTTACAGAGACGGTGTGGTTTACTTTGGAAATAATGCTCATGCAGTTCATGCCCTAAGGGCAGAAGATGGTAGTAAATTATGGAGTTTCAAAACAGGCGGTATTGTAAATACAACACCTCTGGCCGGCAGAGAATATATATATGTTCTCTCCTGGGATAAAAAACTGTATATAATTTCCAGATTGGATGGTGAGGAGGTTTATCATATGGAATTTAATAAACCATTCAAGTCATCGCCGTTGATATATCGGAATAAATTGATTATACACACCGCAAATGATGATATCATTTGTTTGGAAAGCAGGGAATAGCAGAGGAATGAAAATGAATAAATTAATCCTCATAATTTTGTTATTATCCTCTCTGGCCTGGGCCGGGGGACAAAAAATTGCCCATTTGACCATATACTCTTCATCCGACGATATTGAAATCAGATTGAATTCGGCATTGCTTGGAAAAACGCCCATCCAAAAGCTCAGTCTGCAGGAAGGTCATTATATCATAGAAGCTGTCAACAAAAATTCTGGTGTCTGGAGTGCTGAAAATGTTACCCGTGATATATTTCTTCAGAAAGGACAGGATACTACCATATATATTCATTTTCCTAAAATGGTGAAAATAAATTCCGTGCCCTATCACGCCAAACTGACACTGGATGACCAGTTCATCGGTCTCACACCGGCAACACTTGAATATGAAACCTACCGGGGGAAAAAATTCCTGCTCGAGAAATCCGGATATAAACCGGCAACTTTTGTTTTGGAGAATGACAAACCGCAGTTTTATACACTTGAACCACTGGTTTTGAACAGGAATGAGGAAGAGAAACATTCATTCAGTCATTCACTTTTCCAATCGAATCTCAAAACAAAATTTTTATTCCTGACAGGAACCGTGGTAACGCACTGGCTTGCTTTTTATCTGAAAAATGAAGCGGATGATAATTTTGAGAAGTACTCTGTTACCGGCAATCCTGTTTTGATGAAAAAATACTGGGATAATACGCAAAAATATGATAGATGGTCCGATATTTCTCTGGGTGTATCTTATGCCTTGCTCGGTGGGTTAATATATACTGTAATCAAATAAAGTTTTGTAGTATAAATAAACAAATTCTGAAAATGATATTTATAACTTCCGATTTACACCAAAAATTTCATCCCGTAGGTGATCCACCAAGAAGTAATCCCATCAGGAGAATCCATTTTTACTATCAGTTAATCATTCCTATTTAAATATGTATGGCCTGTGCTTGGCATGATTAAAGGAATGATATCATATAATCTCTGAATTTATAAGGTAAGTATTAACATTTTAATAATTTTTCAGAAGTTTTTCATATAAAGAAAAAACTCTTCAAAAAAAGACTTGACAAGGTTAGGATTTTTATGTATTTTTTGATCGACCTGAAAAGGTCAAAAACCTCCCTCCCAACTCCGCAGGGGACACGCACCGTGTCCCCTGTTTTTTTATTAAAGATGAATTAATGATCAACTATTATTATTTTAGGGCGTTAGATTATGTAATATTGAATATTGATTTGGAGAATATTTTATGAAACACTTACATCCGGTTATCTTATTCATATTAGTGAGCATAACCACCAATCAAGCACAAACAGGATTTATCCCTTTATCAATCGATCATGCGATTTTCAAAGCTGAAAAAAATAAAGTGTATCTGGAGATCTATCTCTCCTTCAACGAATCTCACTTGCAATATATTGATCAGGACCAACAGTATATGGCTGAGTACATGGCAACGGCACAGATACTACAGGGAGACAGCTTGCTCTTTCAGGATGTCGATAAACGGAAAAGTCAGCTGGATTCAATGAACGAAATTTCCGCCTACAGGAAATTTTTAAATATATTTGGATTCATTATTGATGACGGTAGCTATTCGGCAAAAATTACCGTTCAGGATCTGCATTCTCCCCGGAAAGGCGAGTATATATTCGATTTTGAAGCCCGACCATTTCCAGAACAGGAACTGATGATTAGTGATATTGAATTGTGCAGCCATATCAGCGCCGATACCGCAAAAGGTGATTTTCAGAAAAATTCTTTTCTGGTCATTCCCAACCCGGGAAGTATTTTTAGTGTAAATATACCCGTGGTCTATTACTATGCAGAGCTTTATAATCTGAAAATGACAACCGGAGATCCCGGCCAATATAAATTAAGGACATCCATCAGAGATTTAGAGGGTAATTCTGTTAAAGAATATCCCGAAAAAATCATAAAGAAACCCGGAGAAACCGCGGTTCTTGTTGGTGGTCATAATATTGTGACCTTACTGTCTTCCACTTATTTTTTCAATATCGAAATTGAAGATTTGGACTCCCGGGAAATTACACGAACCTCAAAACGCTTCACTTTTTTTAAGCCGGAAACTGAAGAAGGTCGTCCTGGTGATTCACTTTATGCAGCCGATAAAGAAACGGTTTCTATCGCGGAATATCTGCAGTACGGTGAAGAAGAACTTCTCACCCAATTTGAGAAGACCAGATATATCTCCACAAAAAAAGAACGGGATATTTTTAAGAATCTAAACCTTGACGGAAAAAGAGTATTTTTAGCCAGATTCTGGAAAAAATTTGATCCAACCCCCGCAACCGAGGTCAATGAATTTAAACAAAATTATACCGAGTTGATTAACTTCGCCGAAACCAATTTCTCCTCGATGAATAAAAAAGGCTGGGAAACAGACCGGGGACGGGTACTTCTTTCTTATGGCAGTCCTGATGAAATTGAACGGTTCTATATGGCTATTGATATGAAACCACATGAAATATGGCATTATCATGAGTTGGAAGGCGGAGTGCTATTTGTTTTTGCCGATTTATCCGGATTTGGAGACTTTGAGCTGCTTCATTCAACCTACAGCAAAGAGCTATACCAGCCTGATTGGGAAAGATTGGTTAGAAGAACGCAGGGTGGATTTGATTATGAGCGATAAGATTACTCCTTCAAAATTACCCTAGACAGAATTATCAGGGAACAATAATTTTTCTTCTCTGTTCACAGGTTGGTCCTGGTGAAGCGTCCGCCTCATGATCCAGACCACAATACTCTGCACGGACATAACAGTCCCGGTAATCTGAAATTCCCTTTAGACAGAATAATTTACGTCTTGCTGAGGTATGATGATCCTTCTGGTAATCTACATCCACCAGAGCGCCAAATTCACACTGAACGCATTTTTCGGGGTGCTCGGAAAATTCTGTGGCCGTTTCACGTGCCATCTGAATGGATTGATCATTCCATGCCGGCTCACCTCCGCATGAGAGCACCTCGATCCCGCGGCTCCGATAAAGAATAATTCGTCCATGATCTGCTTTAATGTGGGCAAAACCTTCTATCCTGGCCCCGGCACCAATTCTTAAATCCTGGTAATAACGCTGCGATAAAAGCATATACAGTGGATCCTCAAAGTGTTCACGGTCTGTGAACGCATTGTCCAGAACTACGATATAACCACGGAACGATAAAAAACTGGTCTTTGGAAATACTTTCTGAACAAAATGGGGTTTTACTGCCCTCACAGTTCCTGCAAATTCTATTTGTTTATATTCTTTCTCTGCCAACCAGTCCTCAAATTCCTCAAACTCTTTCAAAAATGCCGCATATTCCTCCTCAGATATCTGAAGCTCCGGATAATTATGTATCTTTTCTTCATAAAAATCCCGACAGCCATAGCATTTCCGTCCCACATGAGAATAACCGCGATGACAGCTGTTCTTTTTATTCAGTTGCCTGCATTTCCATCGAAAATAAATGCAACCCTCCGGGAAACAGGATTTTTCTTTCAAAATATGATATACAGAAATAGAATTTTTGAACCCCCGGTGGGACTCATGAACACAACGAAATATGTCTGTTCTTTTATATAAATTTTTCATGACCAGCCTCTCTGAAAAATAGAGAATAAATTTCATGACATCAAATACAAAATAGAAAGCCCGGTCAGGCTAAATTCCGGAAACAATCCAAACCCACCCACATTATTATTACTTTGCGTAAAGTGCTACATCATATTATTTTTTATCTGTGCAGACAGATGAAACACTTGTGAGTAATTTTATACTAATTTAAAAATTGATGTGGTGAGGTTTACTCAAGGATATCCCCTGTGAACAAAGTTGATGGTTTAATTATTTCAGCTGGCTATTCAAGCCGTATGAGAGAATTCAAGCCCTTGAAATCATTTCAGGGTGTACCGTTTATTCTTTCCATAATTCTTAAACTGTCGACTGTCTGCCAGGATATAAAAATAATAACAGGTCATAAAGTAGAAGAGCTTAAGGATTCACTTTTATTATGGATTAAACATCCCGATGCGGAATGGCATCAAAAATTCAATTTACCAGAAACTGGCCGGAATTCGCTCTCCGAGCGTCTCACATTTATTCACAACGTCAATTTTAACGAAGGCATGTTTACTTCATTGCAGCTGGGATTAGCTCATTCAGCTTTATCGGAATGGATATTGTATCATTTTGTAGATCAACCCCACATTCCGCTATCATTTTATCGGGAATTCATTAATGAGATAAATCCGTTATATCAATGGATCCAGCCTGCTTACGGGAGAAAGAATGCTCATCCTATTCTATTGAAAAATGATATTTTTACTTCAATCATAAATGCGCCAGAGAATTCGAATCTGAAATTGATATCGCAGCAGAATTATATCAGAAAGAAATTCTGGAATTGTCCCTATCCTGAAATATTACAGGATTTTGACAGCGAGAAAGATATACCCGAAGGAGAATACCGTGATACTAGCTGAAAAGATACTTGAACTGACCAGGCAGAACAGGGGCTTCGCTGTGGCCACTATTGTTAAGACCGGGGGATCAGTTCCCGGCAAAGTTGGATTCAAAATTTTGGTGGAAGCGGATGGAGGAACAACCGGAACAGTAGGGGGCGGAGAACTGGAGAAAGAAGTGATTCAGGAATGTCACCGCCGGATGAGCGAACGAAAATCAAGCCTGCAGGAATATATTCTGACTGAAAAAGAGGAAAATGTTCAAAGCAGGAAAGGTACAAAAATAATACCCATGATGTGCAATGGTCGCGCTACAGTTTTTTATGAGATTCATCACGCAGCCACCACGGTGTATGTAATGGGCGGTGGCCATGTCGGTCAGGCACTCACATATTTTTTACACCGCCTGGGATACTATATTATTTTAATTGATAACCGAAAAGAATTTGCGAATAGTCAAATGAATCCCAAAACTCACCAGATTATTTGCCAGGATTACCTGACTTATGCAAGAGAAGTGGAAGTGATCCCTGATTCATTTTTTGTGGTACTGACTCACGGACATCAGTATGATTATGATATTGCACGAATCATACTTGAACGAAAATTACCTTTACACTATCTGGGTATCATTGCTTCAAAATCGAAGGCGCATCAGATTAAATCAAAGTTGATTGAGGATCTTGGAGAAAAAGTTGATTTATCTGTTCTGTATACCCCAATCGGACTTGATATAGGTGGAGATTCTGATATAGAAATTGCACTCAGCATTGCCGCTGAGATCCAGGCGGTTTCACATGAGAAAAAAGTGCCCCATATGTCCAGAAAAACATAGTAAATACAGTAAATAAAGTCGGAAAATTTTGTTTATCAATTTATCGCAACAGGACTAACTTTCTGGATTTGACAAAATCCCCGGCTGTGAGCCGAATAATATAAATACCGCTGGCCACAGGCACACCGTCATCGTTGCGTCCATGCCACTCTACCCGTTGCCCTCCGGGATCGGCATACCTATCGACCAGTGTCCGGACCTTCTGCCCCAGAATATTATATATTTCCAGCTTTACAAGTCCTCCTGCGGATAAACGATATGGGATTGTCGTTATCATATTAAATGGATTCGGAAAATTGGGATAAAGCTCATATGTCAGCCCATCAAAAAAAACCGGACCCGTTGATTCAATCAGCAGGATATCTCCTGCATAATTTGGTTTGGTTGTAATAATCCGGAAGACTGTGCCTTCTTCCGGCATCACAGCATTCAGGTTTGCCGGGAAATCTATGCTATAAACATTGCCGCCATCCCAGTTAACCAGCACCGTCCTTGCCAGAACTTCCGGACTATCATAATCGTATGCTCCAGATCTTGCATCTGTAACATACTGATCATAACCGGCTGTCCCTGGTTCGGTATTTTGGGGATTCATCCAGTAAACCCAGTCCATATAAGGATCGTCCTCACCGTCAGAAACAATATGATCAGCAGGATTAATATTATACAATGTATCACCCGATTGTGCATTTCCAATATCATTGAAAATCCATGGTATCATCTTAAAATCATCTCCAGGATCTTCCGGGGTATTGATACCGATATTCCATATTTCAAATGGAACATGTGCAAACAGATCACTATCAAAAACCCAGGCGGCAAGACTACCGGTGGAATTAAACCTCATTTCAAAATCATATGGAATAATTCTGTCAGAATTATCATTCCGCACTACCCGTTCTTTGAAATAGGAATATGTCCCATCATTGAAAAAGGTCATCCCGGTATGAAATCCCCAGACAGCATTTGAGTTAACCTGCTGTACGCCTGGAGTCGGATGGTCAGTCCCATCCGGATAACGTTCGTTATACAAGAGAGGAAATCCATTCCGATTAAATGCAAAGCAACCAATATCCGGGGGAACAATCGGTCCGGCGGCGTTTGCTGTCACCAGAAACTGTTTAAAATCTTTTTGGAGTCCTTTTACGATAAATTCTATCCCATCAATCACCGGATGAGGATAATGGAGTTCATTGCTGGGAACTCCATCAACATATTTGTCTGTCCCGGTTGTGACATCAAAAAGACGCCATAGTAATTCTCCACTCTCCGAATTTTCATAAAAATGAAGCTGGTAAATATGACGATTCAGCAATGAGGGATCGGCAACCACCGGAAAAATATTTTCTGCTGTTCCAGTTACCGACTGCACCTGCAATGTGTCTCTCCAGATGGAGGGGGATGCCCATTTGATGAGAGGATGCACATAAGATTGGATTATTGTATGGCTATCAAAAGCGAGGAAAATATAAAATGTAAGAAAATCTCCGGATTCCGGACCATAGAGTATAAGAAAGAGTGAATCGTTTCCAACCTTGCTTCCGGGAGAAATTATTTGGTGACTGCTACCACCATAATTCTCATTCGAAAAGAATATTGATGAAATAGAATTCAGCATGTCTGTGTTTTTTACCGAAAATCCGAGATACACTTTCTCATGATAATTGATCCCCCTGTCCTGCCGGCCGTTTTCCCAGATTACCTGCCAATCTGTCAATTCCGGGGTAGGCCGCAAAGTAAGATATTTTTCAATTGCGGGAATAGTATCTACTCCTGACATGGTTGTAACAAAAACATCTGCCTGATAGGGATATTTTCGGTTATTAACTGTTGTGCTGTTTCCCCAGATCCCGTCTCCGGCCAGACTGTCCTGATGCTGACCGTCATCGTAAAGCTCTACATTAAAGGACGGTTCATTTCCCTCGGAGGGATAAAAAGTCAATCGACATCGGCTGGCTGGTAGAAAATCCTGCAGGTCAATCCGGGAATTTATTTTAGTTTCAGTATTAGACGGTTGCACTATGGATAAAGAGGTTTGTGGACTAATCAGTTTTCCCGTTTTAAACTTACGGCGGACATCACGCACATGATTTTGCATTTGTTCCACAGAGCGCAGACGGTTGTCTCCCAGCCCACCAACCGTGGCAATAATCACCTCCTGGGTATCTCCCGGTGCCATATCAAATGGGCCACTGCAAAATGCGAATCTACGGGCACCGGTCCAAAAATTAGCACCCTGACCATCAATATCACCTGTCCCGGTTACAGGATCTCCGTTCAGGGGAAATTTAGTAATCTGCCCGGTATTTCGATGGGTAAACGGTACCTGTTTCATACTGTCGGGAATGGGAAGGAATACATTCAGTGCATTATACCACTGGAGTGTTCCTGTGTATTCCTGTAAAACCGGGTCGCGCCATTCAGAATTACCGACAGCACCATACCAGAACGAAGTCATCGGACGGTTCGCGTAGTCCGGCACCGGCTTAAAATTAAAAAGTGCGGTATCTCCTGGCGACGGGTAGCGTGGACCCTGCAGTAAAACATAAGCGAACGCCGGAGGGGCGATTCCGAAGGGATCGAACTTTTCGTCAGAAGCGGTTCCATTATATACATATCCCATGTTCAGAACGGAGTCACAGCCACACAAGTCGTTGCTAAAATCTCCCAGATCACAATCACTCCACTGACTCACAAACATGGAATCGATAGAGAAACCGGATTTATTGATCAGACGGTAGCGGCGAAAAACGGTTTCGCCCAGAGCTCCTTCCACATCGTAGGCCGATATGGTCACCTGTAATTCCAGTCCGATGGGATTAGATCCGTATAGAAAAGCTACTCTGGCCGGATCCAGATCATTACAGACGAACCAGATCACCTGGTCAGCTCCCTGGAGTCCCGGCTCCTCTCCCAGATGAGGTTCATACATTCCATTCATATTGTCATCATAAAACGGGGCACCGTATTCAACCGGCCACTCCTCCCAGTCCCTGGCATAGTTGGCCCGGATGCTGTCAATATGTGCCACACTTACGGTCGACAGCTCGATCCCGAAAAATTCGGCGGCATCCTGAAGCAGTACACTTGCAGAAACCGTCCTGTAATCCCGTCTGATCCGGTAAATCCGAACATCCGGATCCTGCGGACTCTGGGCATTGCCGGGACTGATGATTCGTCCGGAAACGGTACCGGTATTATAAGTCTGTCCCCCGACGCGGAGTGTCGGGTATGACCCGTCATGAATGTATCCTCCCCAGATCAGTCCATCCTGAAACACAACATTCCCGGTACCACGGGGATACCTGATTCCCGCATTTCCAGTGAGCGGATTTATGCCTGAGGTACCATCCCAGCAAATCCAGCCTCCTATTTTATTGGCATTGTAAAGCGTATACTTAATCTTGACCGGAGAAAATTCTTCACCATTGGAAATCTTTTCTGTCAGCTCTGGCGGGATCTCTGCACGGATGAAACTGATTAAGAATAAAAAAACTAAAACGAGAAAAGCTAAATGGAATCTCATCCTTTTCATCGTTTTACACCTTTATAGAAAAGACATACTTCGAAAATTGGTTTTCTCTGGTGCTATCTAATAAAAATAACCCCATCTCTCTTATCAGATTCGAGAAAAAAAAGGTAAATTACCATTATCTTATTTAAAATGTATAATCTTACCAATATTTTGCTGATCAGCTGGAAGGCAGTAATCTTTTCAGAATCAATAAATACGTCTTACTATTCTCTTTTATTAATCATCATTGGAATAATTTGGTCCTAAGTATTTATCAATATAAATCATCATATTAAAACCAATTATTCATATAAAATATACATTTTGACCAAACTAACTCCCCCCCACAGAGAAGAATTCATCAGAATATACAGATTTATAAACGAAATCACAAATAATACACTACATATTTTCTGCATGAATGATTCATTGTGAATACTCCCAAACATGAAAAAAGACGCAAAAATTTTGCCATAGTAAACACTTGAATTCCTAATCGCATGATATAAAATAACTTATAAAATTTTTGTCTTTTAAATCAGGTTTAAGGGGGAAGAAATTTCCCGGTGAAATGGGAAAAAATTTTCCTAACAGTAAAAAGAGCCTGAAATATCAAACAAGAATTATAGCGAAAATCAGAATCAATAATTCATCGAACCAGCAGCATCTTCCTGGACAACTTTCGATTCTCAAAATGAATTTGATATATGTAAATTCCTGAAGAAACCTGCTTGTCGTGATCATCACACCCATCCCAGCGAATTTCCTCGCCCCTGGTAAAGTATCCGTCTATGAGTGTCCTGATCCTACTTCCGGTAATATCAAAAATTTCAAGCTTTACTTTGCCGCTGGTATCAATCGTAAACGGAATCATAGTGGTTCCATTGAAAGGATTCGGATAATTCTGAGCCAGAGTGAAATCCCGGATTACCTCATTACCTGGCTCCAAAGTGGCTATCGGAACCTCCCTGCTCATCTTTAATATTCTCAAATCCGGATCAAACTGGACAACCAGTGGAGAACCGCTGATCGGGATATGAAAATCCTGAACTTCCAGTGAGTCCCAGATCATCAGTGTATCCCGGTTAATATGTGTGTCTATCACCCTCACTTCTATAGGCATTTTATAGAGATGACTGTAACCATCGAGTTTCTGCTTCTGTGCAATCCAAAAATGCAGGTAATCCTGTCCATTCTGCTGATAATGTGTATAGCCCCAATCATAAACCGGATAATAAGGTTCATAAATCCACTGCTGAAAAAACCAGTCAAGATCCATTTCACTTTTCATTTCACAAAAATCTCGAAACTCTTCAGTGGTTGCATCATCGTAAGCAAATGAGGGATCATTCGGATAATCATGCATGATTTCAAAGAAAACGGAATCTCCGACAACGTAACGCAACATATGCAGTACCCACATGCCTTTGGTATAAATAGTTCTTGAGAAAAGGTTATTCGGATTACTGGTATCATAACGGTAAACAGCCGATCTGAAAATTGTTGAAAAATTATAGGGTTCCAGTGTACTGTTAACATATGTCCGGAATGAACTTTTATCATAATATGCTTCAATCCATAAAGCCTCACTGTAAGTCGCAAATCCCTCATTCAGCCAGATGTGATGCCAGTCCCGGCAGGTGACCAGATCCCCAAACCACTGATGAGCCAGCTCATGTGCATAAATAGTTTCCCAGCTGTCAGACACTGTTCCAATACTTGTACAGGTCTGATGCTCCATACCACCGCCCCATCCGAAAAGAGCATGACCATATTTTTCTTCAATAAAAGGATATAAACCATACAATCGACTGAATACTTCCAGCATATCCGGTAATTTTTCAAATGCAGATCGGGCAGCTGTTAGCTGATACGGGTAAACATAATACTCAATCGGCATGAATTCACCCGGGGCAAATTGGAAAGAATCCGAAAAAGTTGTATAATTGGCTATGGCCAGAGATACCAGATAAGTGGTAATCGGATATTTTTCTTTCCAGATAAAAGTTGTGGTATTATTCGGATTGGGAATCTGGCCCTGAAGCAATCCGTTGGATGCGACGGTATATCCCGTTGGCACCGTTACTGCAATTTTCACGGAATCCATCTTGTCCGACGGATCATCTTTGCATGGCCACCAGGTCTGTGCCGCATACGGCTCACTCAGAGTATACACACCGTTACCAAACCAGAATCCCGCAAGTCCTTCCGGACGCGGAATACCGGAATAATTAACTGTTACGGTAAATGTTTCCCCTGCATCATAAACAGTGTCCAGAACAACTGCCAGCACCCAGTTGGAATGAGTGTAACTATTTATATTCCCCGACACCCACATATCCGACCAGTAAGGGGGATAATCTTCCCGTGAATCAAAATTCAGATTTATGCGATCCAAGCCGTTTACATTGCTTCGGAACAGTCCCGTGACGGTACCTTCAAGGTTCTGTGGATCCATGCTGATTCGAAAATCAAGATCATAATAAAGTTGATCATAGTCAGCAGAATCCGGCATACTGATTTTTGAGAATACTTTCTTATACAAAGTGAAATTGTTCTTTTTAATATCGGGTAATTTTTTACTGGCTTCTATCAATTCCTCCAGCCGATCTGGAGTAATCTGCTGTGAAAGTCCATTTGACACCATCAGCATTAGAATTAGAAATTTCCACAATCTCATTATATCTCCATTTTCATTTCAAAAAAAATCATCCAGATAAATATCCTCATATTCCCTTAAAAAGGTTTGAACATTTGACTGGTGAGAATGTAAAGCAGCTATTTTAGGAAATTTTTGATTTAACTTCAGCTTGATTTCCTCCTCGGAATCGGCAGCATGTACTATTTCCATTCCTTCTACTGCCAGTTTTTGTACGTACGACTGTTCATTTTCAATGCGCCTGATAATATCCTCCTGGGATTTTGCAGGCTTACCATGACCGGGAATCAGGCAGCCAATATCATATAGAACAACTACATCTTTCAATCGGCCCAGACTCTTCCAGTATTGCCTTATACTGTGTAAAATAAAGGGAGTTTGAGTCTGTATCAGCATATCTCCCGAAAAAAGCATTTTTTCTTCGGGAATAACAATTGCAGTCATATCTGTGGAATGACCGGGAGTATGAAAAAATGCAAATGAATATGGCGGAATTTCCATGAACTCGCCATCCTTGATGAGGTTTACATCGTCCGGAAATCTGAGATCATCCAGATTTTCATACCCCTGCTTGCGATACATTCCTCTCAGGTATCTTACATCGTTGTTACGAACATCCTCGGATTTACTTTTTAGACATTCATGGGCATACACCGGTAAATCATGAAAGGCGTGCCATCCTGAAATATGATCTCCATGAGTATGTGTGAGAAGAAGTATGGATTCAATCAGTTTCTGATCAATCATAAATTTTCTGATTCTTTGAAGTTCCGGAGGGAAAACACCAGGATCAATCAGGTAGGCCTCGGAATTATCATAAACCAGTGTTGAATTCATTCCCAAAAATTGACTGCTGAAACGTCTGAGCATATTCATAAATTCCGGTTTGAAAGTTATAAGATCAGAAAAAATTTCTTTAATAGAAATGGTTATTTGCAATTGTTGCTTGAGGTTCGTAATATTTAATTTTCAAGGGAATATTTATCATGTTTACGGATTTATTCGAGAACTTACATTTCACCTATATATTTTGCACCGCTGTTCTGTTCATCGCAGGCATTTATTTTGCACCGACTATCGTTGATAAAAATATCCGCTGGATGCTGCGATACCCAAGATGGGTAGCCTCACTGATGGAGCGGTATTTCTCAGTCCGATGGGGATTTTTTTTCTTATTCCTTATCATTTTTATTCTCAACAATATGTCCCTTTTCCTTGGATTCCTGTCAGGTTTCCTGATAGTTCTTCCCCTGTTTTTTGCCTTTTTTACCGGGTTCAATGTAGCCGTTATCAGTTACGACCTGATGGGCTGGAAGGGAATCTGGCATATGTTGATGAATCCCATAGCCTGGCTTGAATTTCCGGCAGCATGGTTAAGTTTCGGGATGGGCATGAAAATCGGGGTAACAATCCTCACGTCAGGTAATTTTACACAAGCTGTCAGCCTTTTCAATACATTACTTCCTATCTATGGTAAATATGTTCTGGTATTATTATTGATTGCAGCGCTACTGGAATCGGGCCTCATTGTTCTGGCAGAGAAACACAAGGACGATATTTCCTGAAAACAGTCTGAAATTTTCCATTCTCAAGACTGCCGTCGCTAATCATTAGTGATCCAGGGTCCAACCTTCCTGTTTCAGGTACCAGTTATCCGGATCTTTGAGATATTGATAGGTATTATCCAGAACATCTTCATGGTCCTGTTCCATATCTCTCAGAAAAGCGTAAAAACGTCTTGCTTTTTCATCGGCTGTTTCGTTATACAATTTAGTATACATTTTGACGCCATTCCGCTCGAACTCAATCGCTTTCTGGTAGACTTCCATATCATTATCAGAGATAGTTTCCTTTCCCTGCTTAACTGCCTCCAGTGAATTACTGAAGATAGTCTGCATTTCGCCTTTAAGACCTTTGTAATCCTTTTCCTCTTTTGAAAGCTGGGCCCAGTTTCCTGATTCATTCAATCGGGCATAAAAACGCTTGATTAGATCGGTATGCATTAATTCATCTTTAAACAGTTGCCTAAAAATATTCTTTACAAATTCATTTTGGGTTTGTTCAGCTCCCTTTTTATATAGTTGATATCCCTCCTCTTCTGTTTGAAGGGCCAGTTTCAATGCTTCCAGACTGTTCTGAATGTCCGCCATATTTAGATCTCCTTTTTGTTATGAATATCTAATAACTGTTAAAAATTTTCAATTAAGTAAAATCTATATTTTTGAAAAGAAATTTAAATCAATCAAACACCTGAAAACGGGCTCCCACCGGCCGGTGGTCTGAAACCTCATAAACATAAGAAGAAAAATACTGATCCAGCTTGATAACTGCGGTAGTTCCATTTCCATATTCCTGCCGGGCATCGGCGGATATTAGAATATGGTCAATAATGCTTCTGGTGTTTCCTATATACGTTGCATTTTCAAATGGATTTTCCAGAAGTATTGAGCTCAGAAATGTATAATCCTGGGAATCGTTGATGAACACCTGAAAAACATTATCCTCAGGGGGATCATCCAGTTCATCATTCCAGTCACCGACTACAATATAATCTTTGTCACTGGAGCCAACTATTTCTGTGTCCAGATAATACTTAAGTTTTTCACATGCTTTGCGTCTCCTGTCTTCATTCTGCTCACCACCCAGAGCTTTCAGATGCAGGACGATAAGGGTAAAGTCGAAGGTTTTCAAATTGCTTGAAGCACTCATGTAGATCTGAAGCGGTGGTCTCGGGAAACGATAAGAATCACCAGTAAAAATCAGCTTAACATCCGAAATAGAAATAATATTCTGTTTATAAATAACACCCGTTTTCTGGTATGAACCATCAGAATATATATCGAGAGAATAAATTCCGGAGTAATCGGGCAGTCTGTTCAACACCTCTCTGAAACTGATGGTATCTTCAATTTCCTGCATGCCAAAGATATCTGCATTCAAATCAATGATAATTTCAACAACATCCGAAATTGTTTCAGTTCCGAGTTTGGGAAAATTTTGAATATTCCAACTGACAATATCTAGAGTTTCTTCTGCACCAAACTCAGGAACATCGATCCTGAGCGAATCCGGTATCCGACCATCTTCTGTTGATGTTATTCGTTTGTTACAGCTAAGTAAAAAAATAGTTAACCATACAAAACCGATGAATATAAACAGACGCACGAAATCTCCACTCAATTTGATACTGATTATAATTAGATGAAACCCTTAACCAAAAGCAAGCAGTTCAAAAAGTTCTCTACTGACTAACACAAAAATATTTATATGTCATTCTGGGGGAACTCAGTAATGTTGCAAATTTTAGCAAAAAATGTTATATTACTCAATAAAACGGGGAGTAACTGATGACATTTAAGAGAATTTTAATCTGGTTAATTGTATTTTTTGTTTTGATTCTTATCGTTCAAAATCTGGATGTCATTCAACTGGACGTTTTTTTCTGGTCAATCCAGGCATCCCTTCTTCTGGTCATTTTGCTTCCTTTTCTCTTGGGTATCCTGGTCGGTTGGTTATTTACCTCTATTTATCTGAGACAACGCCGGCAGTTGAAAGAATCAAAACAAAAATCATCTGAAAGCTGAAAAATATGTTTTATATTTCAACATAGTGATGATTTTTATAACATCAATATATAATTGGCTGTTTAAATATTCGCCAAAAGTTATTCCCGGAATATCTCACCGAATTTAACAATTTCGCAAAATTATAAAACTTTGTTGTTCTTCAAGTTTGAACACTATTTATATCAATATTTTACAGTTACTTATAAGAAAACATATTTTGTCCGAATCTTATTGCATCGTGCTCTTACTCTACTGTAAATTTATCATAATTTTATCAAAGTTTTTTAAATTAGTGTCGATATTTAATATATTGTCTAAATTATAGACAAGCGAAGTACTAGATAGCAACAGGAAGAAAATTTAAATGCCCACTAAGGTTATCACACGATTCGCACCCAGTCCGACTGGATTCCTTCATGTCGGGGGCGCAAGGACTGCACTGTTTAACTTTCTCTATGCCCGGAAAAACGGGGGCTCGTTCAGACTTCGCGTAGAAGATACGGATCAGAGAAGATCCAGCGATCTGATGACTAGGGTAATTTTAAACGGTCTGGAATGGCTGGGAATACAATGGAATTGTGATGTTATTTTTCAGGGTAAACGTCTGAATCAACACCAGAATACAGCATTTTCTCTGCTGGAAAAAGGGGCTGCATATCTCTGTTTTTGCACACCTGAAGAACTTAAGGAACACCGGAAAAATTTCCGTTACAATGGACATTGCCGAAACCTCTCCTCTAAAAGCATCGAAATTAAGAAATCAGAAGGGATTCCCTATTCTGTCCGATTTAAAGTTCCAGATGGAGTAACAATCTGGAAAGATAAGATTCATGGTTCTATTTCTTTTCAGAATAAAGAAGTTGAGGATTTTGTAATCCTCCGTTCAGACCGAACACCAACCTACAATCTGGCCGTTGTGGCAGATGACCATGATATGGGAATTACCATGGTAATGCGCGGTGATGATCATATTTCGAATACTCCCAAACAATTAATGCTCTATCAGGCTCTTGGATGGACGGCTCCGGATTTTGCTCATATCCCGCTTATCATGGGTTCCGATGGAAAACGCCTTAGTAAACGACATGGTGCAACCTCAGTAGAAGACTATCAAAAAAAGGGTGTACTTAGTGATGCACTCTTTAATTTCCTGGCTATCCTCGGTTGGTCTCCCCCTGATAACCGGGAAATCCTTTCGCGCAAGGAAATTACAGAGCTGTTCTCTCTGGATGGTATATCAAAAAAAAGTGCTGTTTTCGATGAAAAAAAGTTGGCCTGGATGAATCAACAGCATATTATCCGAAAAAGTGCATCTGATTTATATGAACCTATAATGCAAATCTGGCTCGAAAATGGTTTTATTTCAGAAGTTGAGATAAAATCTAAAAAAAACTGGATGCTAAAAATAATCGACCTCTTAAAACCCCGGGCTACCTTTCTTGCCGATTTTATTGATCTTGGTGAATACTTCTTTAAAAAGCCTGGGCAATTCGATGAAAAAGGGATACAAAAACATCTGAAATCAGCAGAAGTCTGGGACTATCTGAGGGAAACCACTGCTGAATTAAAAGATTTGACAACATTTTCTGAAGAAAATATCGAACTTGGCATAAGAAATTTTGCTCAAAAGTATGGAGTGGGTGCCGGAAAAATCATTCATCCTCTACGACTGGCCTTAACGGGACGCACAGCCACACCCGGACTATTTGAAGTCATGGTTTTATTAGGAAAAGAAATAGTTCTGAATAGACTAAATAGTTTTTTAAAAATGGAAGAATCCATAAAAAAACAGTTTCACACTCAACGGAGTGCCCAATGAACGGTTGGAAAACTCTGGTTGTTGATGACGAACCTGAAGTTGCTTCTCATCTGAATAACCAGCTTGCACAGCGGGGACTGAAGGTAGAGGTGGCCCATACTACAAATGAGGCCCAATTTCTGATCGAAAAAAACGAATATGATCTCGCCATTCTCGATATAATGCTTCCCGATGGTAATGGAATTGATCTATTCCGAATCCTTCAGGAAGAAAATCCCGATATTTATACGATAATGATAACCGGACATGCATCGGTTGAAAATGCGATTTTCGCTCTGAACGAAGGTATAAATGGTTACCTGATCAAGCCGTTCTCAGATTCACAACTCTCGGCCGTCTTGAATAAAGCCGAGAAAACACTTCGGCTCAAAGCTGAAAATAAAGCTCTATTCCAGCAAATTGAACTTAATAAACAGTTTTATGAAGATGTTCTAAATTCCACTAGTGAAGCCATATTAGTTGTCGATTTAGATTATAAAATTCAGTATTCCAACCGGGCTGCAGCAGAATTACTGAATCTGGAGGAGATTCCTCCTGCAAAACCCCCTTTAGAAACATATATATTAGACGGTTATAAAATTTTGTCACATATATATCAGCAACTCCTTCAGGGAAAGTCAGTCGCCGGATATCGGGTCAGTATTTCACCTGACGGCTCCAGCTCTTTTGATGCCCATCTGACTGCCGATTTCCTTTATGGAAAGAACGAGCATGTTGAAGGTTTGATCATTAATCTTTCGAATCCATTGATTCATAATGAAGTTCTGAACAGAATCCTCCGCAAAGAAAAATTGAATACAATTAATCGTCTCGCTCACGTATTGAATCACGAAATCCGCAATCCAATAAATATTCTATTTGGCCGGTTGCAGCTTTTAAAAGATGAATTTAAAAACGCAAAATTCGACCAGGCTTTCCCTGGTATACAGAAACAGATCGACAGGATTGTTACGGTTACAGATCTTTTATCCAAGTTCAATCTCAGTCGCGAAGATACTATTCCTGAACAATGCGCTATTTCTGAAATATTCGATGATATTCTCTCCGAAAAAAAACCAGAATTTGCTGCCAAAAACATACAACTGAATTATTCCCTGGAACGAAACGGATTTTACGTTGAAGGAAACCTTATTCAGTTTTCAGATGCTTTTCGATATCTCCTGGATACTATCATCGAAATATCTTCAGAAAACGCTGTATTGGATGTTCAGGGAAAAGAGACAGGACATTATTCTTCATCAAGATGGTACGAATTCCAGTTTATTTTACCAACAGAACAAAGCGATATTCATCAATTTTTTGAACCCTATAAATCAATTGATATGGAAATTGATGGACTCATCGGATTGGGCATGGCCATAATGCATACAATATTTAATAATTACGGTGCCAAAATCGAAACCAGTTTTCAAAATACTTCTAAAACACTGTTAAAAATCCGTTTTCCACTTTTCGATCAGGACCAAAAAAGACCCTTTAAACCATCACGGGAAATAAAATCAAAAAAAAGAAAGCGGAGGAGTGCTTAAGGTGAAAATCCGGATTCTTATAGTTGATGATGAAACAGATGCCCTAGATCTTATGGAAGAGGTATTTACCAAGCAGGGGTATGAAACGTATACTGCCCGGGATGGGCTTGAAGCATTAAATATTATTCGGGAAACTGAACCTGATATTCTGATATCCGATATGATGATGCCTGAGATGAATGGAATCGAACTTCTGGATACGGTATCGAAAAACTATCGCGATATATCTGTTATAATGATCACTGCATATGGAACCATTGAGACGGCCGTTGAAGCCATGAAGAAAGGAGCCAAGGATTATTTTCTGAAACCCTTCCGTCTGGAGGAAATTATAGCCAAGGTGGGAACACTGGCCCAGCTGAAATCTTTGAAAGTAGAAAATCAATACCTGAGGGAAAAATTATCTCAGCAATATAATTTCCATAATATCATCGGCAAAAATAGCAACATGCTCGAGCTATTTAATTTAGTTAAAGATATTGCCAAAACAACTTCTACTATCCTGATAACAGGTGAAAGCGGAACTGGCAAAGAACTTATTGCAAACGCCATCCATTTTAACAGTGAGCGGATAAAAATGCCTTTTGTTAAAGTCAATTGCGGTGTACTTGCCGAGAATCTACTGGAGAGTGAACTTTTTGGTCATATAAAAGGATCGTTTACTGGTGCGATTCGTGACAAACTGGGACGATTCGAAATTGCCGACGGGGGTACAATCTTTCTTGATGAAATAGGTGATATTTCACCAAATATGCAGCTAAAACTGCTACGCGTCCTCCAGGAGGGTGAATTCGAAAGGGTTGGAAGTACGGAAACCTTGAAAGTGGATGTTCGGATTATTGCTGCAACAAACAAAGACCTCACAGATTTAATGATGAAAGGAGAATTTCGACAGGATCTCTATTATAGGTTGAATGTTATTCCAATCGAAGTTCCGCCCCTGAGGGAACGTAAAGATGATATTCCCCTGCTCATTTCTCATTTTCTTGATAAATTTAATAAGCAATTCAACAAAAATATTGATATTATTGATGATGACGCCATGAAATATTTGCAAAACTATTCCTGGCCTGGAAACATAAGGGAACTTGAGAATCTGGTAGAGCGGGCAGTGGTCCTGAACAAAACCGGTCGGCTTACTGCAAAAGATTTTCCCACTTATGTCAGCAAGCAGGAAGATGAAATAGATCTAAATTTGATAAGTGATGGTTCCCTGATAGACATTGTTGATTCATATGAAAAACAAATTATTTTAAGAGCATTACGGGAAAACAATTTCAACAAGTTAAGAACCGCAGAAAAACTGGGTATTCATCGCAGTACTTTTATGTCAAAACTTAAAAAATACGAGATAAGCTAAATAAAAATTCAAAAATGCCGAAACGTCACTCTTCAAGTTTCTTTTGATCCAGCCAGTCCGTTACCCAGCGGTAAATGAGTGATAAAATTAAGGCAAAAAGACCAATTGCAGCAAAGTAATACCAGATATAATGTGCCTGCCCGAAATGCATCGCAAATTGCTCTGGAGTCAACAAAGTTTTTGGATCAATTCCAAACTGATCAATTTTGATAATTTGTTGTGGTGTTAGAAATTTCCGGGGATCCGGGGCATAGGTGTCCAGTAAATATCCACTGATAGCGAATCCCACAAGCCAGGCAATAAATGTATGAATATGGGCATATCCCAGGTATAAACCTTCCTGACCTTTGGGAGCCTGTTTCGAAGCAAATTCATAATACCGTGGAGATAGGAAACATTCCGCCAGACCCTGAAGCGCAATTCCGATAATCATCATCACTGTTATCGGGTGAAGGCTAAAAAGCCCAAAAAATTCAACGGATGTCCCAGTCCAGCTTTCCAAAACAGGACTCAGAGAAATTGACAGCGCAGAAAGCGGGATGATAGCAAGTGAAATACTGATAGAACCGATTGGTCTCATATGTCTCACAAGATGAGTTATTGGTATTACGAAAAGTACCACCATCAGTGGATTCACATTAGCGTACCACTCTGGAGCTGCATGGGCACCTACCAGGCGAAGAGTGTATTTCGGCATCGTTGCGTACAACTGCCCCTGTATCAGCCAGAATCCCGCAACAATAAATATGAGCATCATAAAACGGAAATTCGTAAGAACAACTTTAAACTCCCCGAAAATTTCTTTAAATTTTTTGCCCTTCGCCTGAATTTCTACACTTTTGAAGAAAAACAGCACTACGAAAAACGCAATCAGTGAAATAAAAGCTGCATAATAATTGAGATACTCAAGTCCCAGTTCTGTGCGTAGAGGCTTTGCGATTGTTTTTCCACTGAATGAGCCGATGTTCACCATCTGGTAAAAAATAGAATAAGCTCTGGCACGATTCACATCATCAGTAATTTTGGCCACAGTACCTGATATAACTGGCTTTATGAAAGAGCCACCAAATACAATTAAAGCCAGAGATATAACAGAAAAAAGTTTGGTTGGAAAAGCTCCTAGCGCTGCATAACCCGCGGTTAAAACTAAAAATGCCAGCAGAAGGGCATTTCGAAAACCCAGTCTATCTGCAAGAGCACCATTAAAAATCGGGCCAAGGTAAAGCAATGCTGCAAAAGCCCCGCCTATCCAGCCTGCTTCGATGTCTGAGAAACCCACCACACTTGTCAGAAAAACAACCAGTGCGATAAACATCCCATAGTATGCTGCCCGCTCAAATAGTTCGATTACATTTGCAATCCAGAATACTTTTGGAAATTTCCAGGTAAGTCGTTTATCCTTCATGGTGAGCTCCGGTAGTAGAAAAATGTAAAGATTAAGAAAATCAGATAGGAGATATAATCAATCAGATGATCGATGAATTATTTCTCTCTTTTATTCAAAATCTTTTCCAGATGTTGAATCGCTGCATCCAGTTTATCTGGATTTTTACCTCCTGCAGTCGCCAGATGAGCTCTACCTCCACCACCACCACCGGTGATTTTAGCAATATCCCTTAACATTTTCCCGGCGTGATAACCTTCTTTCACCAAATCATCAGTAATAGTGTAAACAAAATTCAATTTGTCATCTGTCTGATTAACGAGCAGCAGTACTCCCAAATGTGTCTTTTGTCTGAAACGATCTGCAACCTGTTTCAGTAAATCCATGTCAATATCATGAAAAATGTGGAATCCCAGAGATATTTTACCAATTTTTTTTGACTTAGCTATTATTTCATCTACGCGGCTGAGTATCTCTTCTGTTTGTATTTTTTGAAGGCGTTTTTCCTGATCCCTGATTTGTTCACTTAATATTTTCAGTTTATCGGTAATATTTTCATATGATGTATTTAAAATTTGGCTTACGTTTGATAAAATATTCCTTGTCTTCTGCATAAATTCAATCGCAGCTGGGCCAGTCAGCGCCTCAATTCTACGGACACCACTAGCAATACCGCTTTCCTCAACAATAATGAAGGAACCGATCTGGCCGGTATGATTTACATGAGTTCCCCCACAAAGTTCCCGGCTGAAATCACCGATTGTAATAACACGAACCTGTTCCTCGTATTTCTCATCGAAAAGAGCAATTACACCCATTTCCCGTGCTTTTTTAATATCCGTATAAAATATATCCAGTGAGATGTCTTTTCTGATCTGTTCATTAACAATTCGTTCTATTTCCTCCAGTTCTTCCCTTTCGATTTTTTTATAATGTGTAAAATCAAAACGCAACCTTTCAGGACTTACTAGCGAACCAGCTTGTTGTACATGTTTACCCAGTACCCGACGTAGAGCTTCATGGAGGAGATGCGTTGTGGTATGATTATACATGGTTGGGAACCGATGACCGGAATCCACCTCCGCCTTAGCTCGAGCATGGATGATATTCAAATCTTCTGGTCCTTCACAAATGTGGATAATTTCCGATCCTTCACGCTTGACGTCAACAACTTTTAGATCAACATTTTCAACTGTTATCCTTCCTTTATCTGCAACCTGACCCCCTCCCTCTGGATAAAAAGGTGTTTCAGCCAGGACAAAATGAAATTTTCCACCCTTAAAGGCGAATTTACAAATCTCGGATTCCAGCGAAAGATTTTCATATCCCACAAAAACAGAGTTTGAGGCGCAGTGATGGAGAACATTCCATTGATCTACCTGATCAAGATGTACTGAAAATTTTCCGGCCTGACGAGCTCTTTCACGTTGTTTTTCCATCTCTGAATCAAAACCCTCTTCATCAACAGTCATATTTTTCTCTTCAGCCATTACACGTGTTAAATCCAGGGGGAAACCGTAGGTATCATACAGACGAAATGCCTCCTCTCCAGGAATAATTCTCTGTCCATTTTTCAGAATATTATTCGCAAGATTGTCAAAAATCTCAATACCGCGATCGAGAGTTTTATTAAAGTTTTCTTCTTCAGATCTAATAACATCCATTACATGTTTCTTTTTCTGCAATATTTCAGGAAATGCTTCGGCCATTATCTCGACGACAATCGGTACCAATTCATAAATAATTGGTTCATGCAAATCTAATTTTCTAGCAAATCGGGATGCTCTGCGCAATATTCTCCGTAGCACATATCCACGTCCTTCATTCGATGGTATTGCACCATCGGTTATTGAAAAAGTAAGCATCCTTATATGATCAGCTAAAACCCGGAACGCTATCCTCCTGGATTCATCAGTTTCATTATATCGAAAACTACTTATTTCTTCAACTTTATTTATGATAGGTAGAAATAAGTCGGTATTATAATTTGAATTTACTCCCTGCAGAATTGCAACAATCCTCTCGAATCCCATCCCGGTATCGACATGTTTTTGAGGTAAAGAATGCAGTTTACCGTTCTCGTCTCTGTTATACTGAATAAAAACAAGATTCCAAAGTTCGATGTACCGACCACAATCTCCATTTACATGACAGTTGTGATTTTTTAAATACTTTTTATCACAATATTCTTCTCCCAGGTCAATATGAATCTCTGATGATGGTCCACATGGACCCGTCTCTCCCATTTCCCAGAAATTGTCAGCTTCATCAAAGCGAAGGATTTGGGAATGCTCTATGTTAGTCTCACTTTTCCAGAATTCTTCGGCTTCATCATCATCCTTGAATACTGTTGCCCACAATTTACGCGGATTCAAATTCCAGACTTCCGTAAGTAGCTCCCAGGCCCATTGAATTGCTTCTCGCTTATAATAGTCTCCAAACGACCAATTACCGAGCATTTCGAAAAAAGTATGGTGGTATGTATCTGATCCCACTTCCTCCAGGTCATTGTGTTTTCCGCTAACCCGGATGCATTTTTGTGAATTTACTGCCCGTTTATATGGTCTGTTTCCGATACCAAGAAATACATCTTTAAATTGATTCATTCCAGCGTTTGTGAATAAAAGAGTTGGATCATCTTTTGGAATCACCGGCGAACTGGGAACAACTTTATGGGATTTATTTTTAAAAAAATCTAAAAATTCATGACGGATTGTCTTCGAATTTTTCATCCTTCCCCCTCAGAATTTGTTCATGTTCCTGTTAATAAGGAAAATAAAATTATCTATAAATTAGTTATTCAATAATTAGCTATAAAGAAAAAATATAGAGATGAGTAGTAGTTAAGGCAAGTGAATAAAAAGAGGCAAAATTTATAGTATATTGAAGTAAGATTAAGATTTTATCGACACAGTGCTAACTTAAAATCTGTCTGATTTTATAAGCTAATTCATTCAACCTGTATGGTTTTGATAAAACTCCTTCTAATTGAAGATCACTCGGAATCATTTTTTCTTCTTCAATATGTCCACTGGAAAGAAGAATTTTTATACTTCTATCAATATTCTGAATTTGTCTGATCGTTTCGATACCATTCATTTTAGGCATAGACATATCTACAATAGCAACATCGATATTTGCTTTTTTATCCTGAACAATCTTCTCAGCTTCCATACCTGAAGATGCTTGTAGAACGATATACCCCAGTGACTCCAGAATATCTTTCACTGAGTTTCGTAGCATCATTTCATCATCAACTATCAGAATGGTTTCAGTTCCTTTCAGTAGTTCCTTATCAGGGAATTCTGTGTCAACTATTGATTTAGATCGTGCTGGGGGGAAAAAGAGTTTGAAAGTAGATCCTTCATTGAGTGTACTCTCCACCTCAACAAAACCACGGTGGCTCTGCATAATTCCATAGACAACAGATAATCCCAATCCTGTACCTTTACCAACTGATTTTGTGGTAAAGAAAGGATCAAAGATTTTATCGATATCCGAGGCTTTTATGCCACTTCCGCGATCAGACATGCTTATGCACAGGTATTCTGAAAATTGAGATTTACTGGTGTTTTTATTTTTATATTTACTCATCTGCGTACTTATAGTTATTTCTCCCCCTTCTGGCATCGAATCACGAGCATTTAAGGCAAGATTTATTAAAACTTGGGTTAATCGATTTTCATCTCCTTCAATATCCGTCACATCAGGATTCAGATTCAATATGATATCATATTCTTTCCCTAGCGTCCGTTGAAACATATCTGACAACCGAGTTATTAGTTGATTCGGCGAGATGATTTGCAAATGAATATCCTGATTTCTCGAAAACATTAATAACTGTCGTGTAAGATCAGCTGCCCTTTGTGTTGCTTCGGCGATGGTATCAATCCGTCTTAAAATAGCTGGACTCCCATTAATCTCATTTCTAATCAAATCTGTATTGGGTAAAATTATACCTAAAATATTATTAAAATCATGCGCAATGCCACCAACTAATGTACCAAGGCTTTCCATCTTTTGAAGCTGAATTACTTGCTGTTGTGATCTTTGCAATTCACTATAGGCGTTTTCAAGACTTTGTGCTTTTTCTTTCAGTACTTTCAGAAGATTTCTATTATCTAATAATATGGCTGTTTGTGTCGCGAGTGTACTAATAAGATGAATTTCCTCGACTCGAAATGGATTTTCCCCTTCCCTCAGCAAAGCCATAACTCCAAAGCGGTAGTCTTTTTCACTTACTGGCAAAATCGCAACCGATAGAGAATTTTGTCTGTTTAAGCCTAAATATTTCAGATCCGTTTCCAGCAATTGATTTGAATCAAGGATGATGGAATCGTTTTCAGCAAAGATTCTCCAGAGAATATTATTAGTTTTGGGAATTTCATCTGGTAAAAAACTTAATGTGTTTTGTGGTATTGATATTAATGGAACCAGTACTTCTACATTAGCATCAAAATTGTAGATTAGACATCCTGAAGTTTCTAAGAGCCCACCACTGTTATCTGCAAAACTTTTAATAATTTCAAATGAATCTGAAGATCTCATCATGTTTTGACTTATATCTATCAATCTCGCAAGATGGTTGGCATTTTTTCTATTCAGTTCACTTAATTTTTCTAATTCTTTTGTTTTTTTTGTTAATTCTGAATTTATTTGTTGAAGTTTTGTCTGATTATGTAATATTTCTCTTTGAATTTGAATTTTCTCAGTAATATCTATGGCTGCCAGTATAATATTTCTAATCAGTTCATTCTCATCGACATAGGAAGTAACATTCAATTCCACAACTTTATTTGTTTCATCTGGCATTTTCATGGTGGTGACAAAATTTCGGATATTTTCTCTTTCTTCAATAATTTTATTCAAAATTGAATGTAAGTCCTCTGACTGAATAAAATCTTTTAAGTTCATTTGAATCAGAAGATCATGATCTATACCAAAAAAATCGCAGGAATTTTCATTCACTTCTTCAATTTCACCTAGCGTATTTGCGATGATAATTGGAATTGGGTTCAGTTGAAACAATGTTTCAAGATATTTTTTAGAGCGGTTCAATTCAAGAATATTTTTATCGAGATTATCTGCGAGATGGTTGAATGCATTTCCTAGTTGTGCAATTTCATCGCTACCTTTTACAGGGAGTCTCAAATCCAACAATCCATTTTTATCCGAATATTTCTTGATAATATCAGCAGCTTTTTTCAATGGATTAGAGATAGTATATGCAAGAGCTGTAACAATTACAAAAAGTAGCAAACCGAGGAAACAGCTTAATAGCATAAGATTTTTTTTCTGATGATTCATCTTTTCTTTAATCCATGCCAGTCGAAAACCAACAAAAATATCACCTTGATAATCGTCCCTGAAAAATATGCTCTGTTTAACCAAAAGGTTTTCTTCGGCATACTCATATACATTTCCAGAGCCTGCAAATTGATTCAGAGAAAATGATTCTGGTGTAAATCCTGATTGATATTTTGTTTGTTTGTTTTCATCTTTGATTAACACAAATGACACATCTGGATCATTTTCCAAACCTTTGAGCAGATTATGAACATAGTCCAAATCATTAGAATACAAGCCGTGTCCAAGGTTATAAGCTGCGGTTTGAACGAGGCTGATGCCTTTTCTCAGAAAACCCTCTCTGAACTGTTTCTCTACAGTTAAATTAAAATAAAAATAGAAGGTGACAACAAAAATCATAACGATAGTTGCAGTCATCAACCATAATTTTTTTGAAATGCTTAATTTGGAAAACACAGTTATGTAATTCCCGAAATAATATTAATTTTATAAAGATTTTTATTCAATTGAACTTTTTAATTGAGATGTACAGCACTCATATAAAAATCAAATATTTTCTTAGTGATATTTTTCAAATTGAATTACATATTTTATTTTTGACTTTCAACAGAATTTATTATTGATATCACAGAAAGATTTCAATAATTCGAGTAAAATTTAAGGGATTAAATATTAAAATTTATGATTATTGCCTTAGCTCCGAAATTTTTTGATATAAGTCAATAACGAACAATTCACTAATGTTTCTTGATTTGAAGCTGGTTCTGTACACTTGTTTTTGCAGTTTAGAATTGATGAAATCATGGTGTATGTTTTCATTGTTTTATGAGCCA
>JAFGSO010000173.1 GCA_016934605.1 Calditrichota bacterium
CAATATTGGCATAATTATTAAAAAACTTTTCCCCGGATTGCTCCGGACATTTATTGAACTTTCTGTTTTCTATTGAAGAGTAGCCAGTGCCCTATCCACAGATTCAAATGTTTCAAAAAACTGAACCAGTTGCGTAATCATGAAAAGGCTGTTTATTTTTTCGGATACATTAGCCAGCTTCAGATTTCCGCCTTCCTTCTTCAGCGATCCCCACACCGCCATCAGAACTCCCAGACCGGAACTGTTCATCCATTTGACCTTTGCAAGATCGATAACAATTTTCTTGATCCCGTCACCCATCAGGCTTTTCACCTTGTCATGAAGTTCTGTGGTTTCAGGACCACCCATCATATTTCCCGATATTGTCAGAACGGCGATATTACCCTTAATATCTTCTTTAATCTTCATAGAAACCCCTTTCAGTTTAAGTTGTATTTATTTTACATAAATCGTTTGCCGGATACCAGTTCATAAGAATTAACCTGGAGGTCTTCACTGGTTTTTATTTTCCCCTTCATATTATTTTCCAAATCCATTTTCCATTGATAAAACCGAGAAAAGGTATGCTCAACTTTTTTAATCAGGTCCCTGAATAATCCGCTCTTCTCATACCGGTCTGCATCTTCCTTGCTATCCCACACTGTAATTGAGATTATTTCGTTTTCCTGGTGGAGGTTCTCGGACAGATAAATATAGCGGCAGCCAGGCATGGAGTTCAGGACCGGTACTATTTCTGTTGAATAAATTTGGAGAAAATCATCCACTCTATCTGGCTGACACTTCACGGATACAAGTCTTACATAAAATGGTGTGAAGCGGTCCTTAAGTTCATCATCCATCGCTTTCTGTGCAGTAACTATAAATTCCCTGGAAACCGGTTCCTCTTTTTCAGACTGATACTGAAGTTCCAAATTTTCTGACAGCTGAATTTTCCATTCCATTGATTCCGAGAGGTATGGTTTCACCTGTTCCATGAGTTTACCGTATGCATCACTTTTTTCATAGGACTCTGCCTGTTTTTTTGTCTGCCAGAGGGTAATTGCAATACATTCACTGGTGGAATGGTTGTTCTGAATGAGTCCTGCAAAGAGGCATCCTTCCGCTTTCTGAAGCGCCGGGATTACAATACGGCTGTGGAAGGGAAACAGCAGTTTTATAAACTCCGGATCTATTTTAAGATGTAAGAATCGCATAAACATGGAAATGTCTCAAACTTGATAAATCATAAATATTGCTTCAATAAATTAGTCTACTTCTGACTATACCTCCAGACGCTTAATGACCATAATGGTCATATCATCCATCTTCAGTGAGCTATCCACATAATGGTTCACTTTATCCAGAATTTCCCGAATTATTGCTTCAGCAGATTCCTTTCTGCAATCCACGATAATATCTGCTATTCGCTTCTCACCGAATTCCTCCCCGGTGTTGTTCATCGCCTCACTGACTCCATCTGAATAAAGCACCAGCATGCTCCCGGGAGGAAAATCAACATTTTCCTCCTCAAAGCTGAATTCAGGAACAAACCCCAGAACGACACCGCCGGTAGACAGTCGCTCAATATTGGTGTTTGTTTTTACCAGGAACGGATTATCATGACCGGCATTACTGTATAAAATCTGATGTTTCTCCATATCGAGGATCCCATAAAAAAGTGTGGCAAATTTTCTGTCATCTGTGCTCTTAAACATAAGCCTGTTCGAACGGGTAATACATTCACTGGACGAAACAAGCGCTCCGGTTTGTCCTCGCAGTGTAGCCTGGAGATTTGCCATCAGCAGTGCCGCAGGCATACCTTTTCCGGAAACATCCCCGAGGCAGAAAGCCAGATTTGTATCATTTATCGGTATGTAATCGAAATAATCACCCCCAACATCCTTCGCCGGAATGCTGCACCCGGCAATATCATATCCGGAAATCTTCGGAGATTCAGCTGGAAGCAGATTTTGCTGGATCTCTCTGGCCAGGCGCATCTCTTCCTGCATTCTGAGAAAATCCTGTTCTTCCTGATAAAGCCTTGCATTCTCAATAATATTGGAAGACTGTGCCGCTATGATTGCCAGCAACCGCTGATCGCTCCCGGTAAAACCCTGTTCAAGCTTCTTATTAAATACCGTAATGAGTCCTAACATTCGGCCTTTAATTAACATGGGAACACTCAGTAAAGAACGGATGGTCGGAGATTCCGATTCTGGTTTCCAGGTGAAACGAGTATCGGTTTCAAAATTATTGATAAGAAGAGGAACTCTGTTTTTAATCATCCAGCCTGTAAGTTGGGTGTCCAGTCTGAAAGGCAGGACATTTGATAGAGAATCCTGCTTCCGGACCATGGTATGGAAAGGATTGTTCTGATTTTTTTCATCCAGGAGCATTACTGCACCCTGTTCTACCTTTAAATGTTTTACGCATTTCTGAATAATCAGATCGACGATCTGGTCAACTGACTGGGTTGTAGTTATTGCTGTCGCTATATCATTCAATATGGACAGTTCTTCTACGGCTATTCGGAGTCTTTTATTCTCCTCTTCCAGGATTCCCAGCTGTTCAGAAATTTCCTGATCAGACATTACTATTAAAATACCCCTTTTTGAACCATCACCGAAGATTCATGATAAATATCCACAAAAACAGATAATAAGTTATCACTTTCGGGCAGGTTTTGCAAGAATTTAAGGGTGGTTTGAAAAAAATATTATGATTATGTCCTTAGCTCAGCAAAATGAAATTATAAACGGAATTGAGTAAATAAATAAATTCTTTACAGCATATTTTGGAATAATAAATTTGAGCCTTTTTAAGCTATCAAGCGCTGAATATGTTGAATTTTTCGATAATTTTTCTGTGCCCTAACCCCAACCCCTTCCCCTACGCAGGGGAAGGGGCAAGGGGATAGGGTAAAAAGTGGACATAAGATATGAAGATTTTAAAGAATAAAGATTAACTGTTCACATATTCTCATTTGAACGTTCATTTTGTCTTTGCTAAACAATATATATGCACTAAGCTGAGCTAAGGACATAATCATTAAAAATATTAATGTGAATATTTCTCAGAATTCAGCATGAGTGACTTAATCAATAACACATATCACAAGAAATTTTTAATCGGAAGATTTTTTTTTCATACCTTCCATCATCCATTTTTTTGCCAGCCATAAGGTGAGGGGAGAAATCATGGCAATCAGTCCGTAAATGAACCATAACTTTCCGGTCTGCATGGGTAACCCGGTCTCGGGTTGTGGGATATATTGTGATACAAAATAACCTGAATATGTGGCTGTAATCATCTTGGTGAGAAACCAGGGAAACTGTCCGATTCCCATATAAGCTCCGGTCCGCCCCTCCGGTGCAATTTCAGCAATCCACTGGAGAAAGCGAGGTTGCCACATGGCTTCACCAATCGTCATCAA
>JAFGSO010000174.1 GCA_016934605.1 Calditrichota bacterium
ATTATGGCCAAGGAATTTGTGTCAGTACCTACCGGCACTTCAATTGAGGATGCCATCCATGAAATCCGCAGACGGCATAAAGAAATTGAAAATATTTATCATTGTTTTGTTACAGACAGACTCGGAAGACTGCAAGGGAGTATACCCATCCACAAGATAATTCTAGCTGATCCCCATGCCAAAGTCGAAGAGATTATGGAAAAAGATGTGATTTTCATAGATGTCAAAATGGATCAGGAAGAGGTCGCACGCCAATTTAAGAAGTATGACATGGTAGTGGCGCCTGTGGTAAATAAACGGCATAAACTTCTGGGCCGCATTACCGTGGATGACATCGTTGATGTTATTGATGAGGAAATTGAAGAAGATCTTGCCAGAATGGCCGGAACCGGGGAGGAAGAGGTCCATCAGGACAACATTCTTCAAATTACCCGGGCCAGACTCCCCTGGCTTATCCTCTCATTTTTCGGCCAGATACTGGCAGCTTTTATCATGAAACATTTCGAAGCAACCATTGCAGAAATCATCGCCAGCACCTTTTTTATTCCCATGGTGATGGCCATGGGGGGAAGTGTTGGGCAGCAGTCCAGTATTATCGTTGTTCGTGGACTGGCCACGGGTGAGATTGTATTCGGTGATACCGCGAAGCGGCTGCGAAAGGAACTGTTTGTATCGTTACTGAACGGTATCGTTCTGGCACTTCTCATTTTTTTAATTATCTATCTCTGGGACCGGAATATTTTGTTCGGAAGTATTCTGGCTGTATCCCTTATTCTTATCATCGTCAACGCCTCTCTCTTCGGAGCTGTAATTCCAATTCTTTTTAAAAAATTCAATGTCGATCCGGCACTGGCTACCGGGCCGTTTGTAACAACTTTTAACGACGTCGTTGGTCTGGTTATTTATTTTTCACTTCTCACTTTCGGATTTCACTATATTCTTTCCTGAATCTGAAACAGAATTCAACCAGTGAACTATTTTTTACTGATGTGTTTAAACTTCAGCTTTTTAACCTCATTAATTCCCAAATTTAGCACAATGGGATTAAGACACCTAAAAAAATAAATTGATGATTATGATGGAAAGGAAACATCCTATACATATTTAACCTGTTAATTAACAAACTTACACATGAATATGCTATGAAATGATCTCTTTCTCTGTGCTCTGTGTCTGACAATTAATCTGCCGCGGAGGTACAGAGAAAGACTCATTCTAAACACAAAAGAAAAAAGAATAAAGAAAAAAGCTTGTTGGCCAAAGGTCGGAAAAAATAGAAAAAAACGATGCTGGAATACAAACTCTTCCATTTGGAGAACGATAGGTGACAAAACAAATTATGGGTTGATTCATTGAGAAACGTTAAGGCGAATAATCAACACAATGGTCTTTAACTCTGTGGCCTCCGGGTCCTCTATGGCTATTTCAAAATGCCACTGAGCACACAGAGTGCCCGGAGAAGGACTAAACGGAATGAACAAAAAATATAGCAGGCATCAAAAATCACCAGATTTATGGAGATGGACATGAGGTAACAAAACTCATTTTAAATCAGTATCGCCAGATAAATTCGCTAAATCATCAACCTATCTGACTGTGTGCCTTGCTATCATGGGGTTCATGAATTATTAGGGTTACATGACAAGTTTTATAAATCATTTTGGATTTTGAAAATTATTAACTAAAAAATTACTGTGACTCAAAATTTAAAAACAGAAGCGCTGGTTATCTACACCATGCGCTGGAGTGAATCCAGCAGGATTGTTCACCTTTTTACACCGGAAAAAGGTATCATTAAAGTAATTGCCCGTGGTGCGCTCAGACCAAAAAGCAGCTATCGTGGTATTCTGGAAAATCTGAATCACATTGAAGCGGTAATTTCTATTAAGGAATCTCGCGGGCTTCAAATGCTTTCCCAGGCGGACCTGTTAAATCCTTTTACAAAAATTCGGGACGATCTGGAAGCGACGGCTGTGGCATTCGCTATTATCGAAATTCTGACAAGAATTATTCAAGGTAATGAAAATTCAAAGGATATATTCAGAATCAGTATAGATCTCTTCGAAGCTTTAAATCAATCCAAAACGACACACTATGTTTCTTATCTGCTTTATTTTCTGCTGCATGCAAGCGAGTATCTGGGTTATGGCTGGAATCTTTCGGAATGCAAAAACTGTGGCAAAATTCCGGAATCATTTCCATTGAAGGCAGATATTGAGAATGGCGCAGTTTACTGTAAAAATTGTAAAAGAATTATTTCCACAACTCATTTCAACATCTCCCGTGATCAATGGAATATTTTAATCCGGATGCAGAATATGTCATCCTCCGGGTTATCACGGTTTCCGGAAGAAACTGAAGGCGACATGCAATTCAGCAGCCTGATTGATCTCCTTCTGGCTCACCTGAATTACCATACTGACCAGAATCTTCAATTAAAATCTTTGAAAATGTTTCTAACATAATTATATTTAAGGCTTGATTTTATGAAGGATGAAGGGAGGAATCAGGATTCATACGGCAAACGGAAAAGGCATAACGGATAAAGAAGACGCAGAGTCACGCCGGATCCCCGCCAGTGGGCGGGCGGGCCTCGCCAGTAGGCGGGCAGGCCTCGCCAGTAGGCGGGCAGGCTGTCATCCCGGCGGATCTCAGAGGCTCATGGAGAATAAGATAAAAGGTAAAGGGATTCAGGAAACCTACTCTATGCTCTATGCAAATTTTGCAGCAATAGAAATTACAAATAAGGAATAAGAGTGAGACAAAAAATTTCTGACAATCTGATGGATAAACTAAGTTCCCTGACCAAGCGACGGGGTTATATTTTTCAGAGCAGCGAAATATATGGCGGAATAAACAGTTGCTACGATTACGGCCCTCTTGGTACTGAACTGAAGAAAAACATCCGTGAATTGTGGTGGAAATCCCTGGTTTATGAACGGGAGGATATTGAGGGAGTAGATTCCAGTATTCTGATGCATCCGAGAATCTGGGAAGCATCCGGTCACGTGGA
>JAFGSO010000175.1 GCA_016934605.1 Calditrichota bacterium
ATAACCTGCCCCGTTGTCCGGACTGCCACGGCCTTATTCGTCCGGACGTTGTATGGTTCGGGGAATCATTGCCAATGGGGGCTATTCAGGATGCCCATTCCTGTGCCCAAAGAAGCAAGGTATTTCTGATTATAGGGACTTCCGGAGTGGTGGAACCCGCTGCCTCTCTTCCGTTCATTGCCAGATCTGCGGGAGCCTATCTGGCAGAATTTAATCTTGAACCCACACCACTCAGTGATATCTGTGATGAATGTTTTCATGGAGAGGCAGACAAGCTGCTGCCGGATTTAATTGAAATTCTAACGAAGAAAAAAAATATTTCGCAATGAACAATTTATAATCAATAAAGTACAAGAGCAGAACATCAGTTAACTTAGTACAATATGATCCGCATATTACAAATATTAATTATTTTGGTAATTGCTTCAATTCTTCTGGTTTCAAGCTGTGCTTATTATAACACAATGTTCAATGCCGAAAAAAGTTATAATGCCGGTATTGAAATTATTCAGAAAGAACCGGAAAAAGATTCGCATCCACAGGCAAATAAATATTTCGAGGAAACCATCGACAAATGCTGGAAATTAATTGAAATCTATTCAGATAAAAGCAAATATGCAGATGATGCACTCCTTTATATCATTAAGAGTGAATACTATGTCGGTAAATATGCCCAGGCACGGGTCCATACAGATCAGTTCCTGCAGAAGTATCCTGAAAGCGAACTGGTTCCTGAAGCCAATTTATGGTATGGTAAACTTCTATTGAAAGACGGACAGATTCAGAAGGGAAAAGAATACCTGAACAAAGTGATCAATATTTCCAGTAACAGCCGGTTGAAAGCCGAAGCTTATTATGAACTCGGTAATCTCGCATTTGAAGATGAAAATTATGGCGAAGCTATAAGATATTTCGAAGACGCTTTGAAAGAAAAAATAGATGAACAATATGCTGCCTTCATAAATTATTACCTGGGTGAATCGTATTTTCAGCAGAAAATGTTTAAAAAAGCCATAGACTTTTACAAAAAAGTTGAGAAATATTCTCCCAGCCTGGACATTGAATATAAAACAAAGCTGAATTGGGGAAAAAGTTATGCACAAACAGATAATTTCCGGGAAGCTGAAGAGACCCTTCGAAAAATGCTCACTGCTCCCCGTTTTAAGGCGTTTATTCCCCAGATAAAAACAGAGCTGGCAACGGTCTATTACCTGCAGGATAAAAAACTCGAGGCGGTTGCACTTTATAAAGAAGTTGTTAAAAGTCGTGTTGCAAGTTCTGGAACGGCAGAGGCCAGTTACAAACTGGGACAGATTTATGAAAAGGATATCCAGAATATCGATTCCTCTGTTCACTATTATGGAGAAGTAAAAAAAATCTTTTCAAAATACGACAGTATAGAACAGGCCGAGGATAAATATTTTTTTCTCTCCGAGCTCAAGAAAATACGTGATAATATAAAAAAGGATAAGTTCCTGGTTCACAAACTGGAAAACGATTCATATTTTCGGGATTCTCTTTATACTGCTCAGTACGAAGATTCAATTCTCCGGCTTTTAGGAAAGAAACCTGTTGTCAGTCAGGAGATGAATCTGACTGATCTGGATACCACTAACCTGCTCTATAGTATGACTATTCCGCAACTGGATTCATTGAAACAGGTTATCGGCGATACACTGCAACTGATGACAGATGATACTCTGAAAACCGTGCTTCAGGATTCTCTGGAAAAGATTAATACATATATGTTATTGAAAGCCCCTAAGACAGAACAAAAGATGGAAAAACGTAAATTACCTCAGATCAAAGAAGATTTAAAGGAAGCCCGATACCAGTTGGCTCAGTTTTTTCTGCTTCAGACTCAGAATTATGATTCGGCTATTACCCATTATACCTCTTTCCTTAACAGCTATTCCGATTCGGTCCTGACTCCCAAGGCAATATATTCGCTGTATTATATTTACGATCTTCCCGCTTATATGAATCCCGGGAAGAGAGATTCACTGAAGAATATTTTGATAAATGAATACCAGGAAACAGCATTTGCAAGAAAAATAAACCCTGAAAAGACTGTCTCTGTTGCAAGTGCGGATTCTTCGGATTCTCTCAAAACAATCGATAAAAATTTATTTATGAGGGCAGAAAGTCTTTATTTTAATCAGGATATCGACAGTGCTCTCACTGTGTATGAGCGGGTTGCTTCCCTGGATTCTACTTCTATATGGTCTGCAAAAGCACAGCTGGCCAGAGCCTGGATTTATGAAAAAGACCTTAACGATATAGATCGGGCTATCATTGAATATACCAAGCTGAAGAATAATTTTCACCAGCCGGAGATGGTAGCACTTGCCTCGAAAAAAGTTCAGCATCCTGCCGCTGAGATCAAAGGTGAAACTCCGGCGGAACCGATTCCTCAGGATAGTCTCTATTTTGCGCAAACGGCAATCAGTGATTCTACTGAAACAGTCCGTCCTGGAATATCAGATACCGGGGATCCGCAGCAAGGAGCTTCAACAGACTCGTCACTGCCTTCCGTGAATAAAACGAGGGAATTCCGTGAATGGCGGATCAACAGAATGCTTCAGAATTAATAGCTTCATTTTAATAGATCATGGCCGATGATATCGGTAACGAAAACAAAAATGGCTATCATGTTACTGAGATTTTCATCCCTTTTTTTGCTAATTTTTTGTGCATATTTCTTAAAATGCTCAACAACAGGACAGGGGAGATTATCGGGACAGGGAACGTCTCATTTACGGGAGTCCCTGCGCAAGGAGCGGATTCAGCCTGCCTCGCAAAAAGTGATTTATGGTGAAGCATCTTATTATGCCGATGAATTTCATGGACGAAAAACTGCCAATGGTGAAACCTTTGATATGCACGGACTGACCGCAGCACATCGTTCATGGCCGTTTGGAACATTATGCCTTGTCACGAATTTGAATAATGACAAGTCGGTAATTGTGAGAATTAACGATCGGGGACCATTTGTGGCGGGCAGGATCATGGACCTGTCCAAAGGTGCTGCTGAAGCTATCGGTGGAATTTTAGATGGGATTATAAAGGTAAAAATAGAAATTCTGGAAATGCCTTCCGAATAATCGGTTCTTTCTGCATTTTTCCTTTCAGTCTTTCATAAAATGAATCTTTCATTGATTTAATTGGGTCAACAATTTAATTTTATGTCTGATAAAGAATATTCTTAATAAGGAGATTTTTTTATGTCAAAACCCGTTGAGGTAACAGATACAACCTTTGAAAATGAGGTTATCAAATCAGATAAGCCGGTTATTGTGGATTTCTGGGCAGTGTGGTGTGGTCCTTGTAAGATGATCGCTCCTATTCTTGAAGAATTTGCCAGTGAATACGACGGAAAAGTTAAAATAGCCAAGGTAGATGTGGATAATAATCCCAATATTGCTGTGAAGTATGGAATACGCAGTATCCCGACTGTCATGTTTTTTAAGGAAGGTAAAATTGTTGATCAGGTAATAGGTGCGTTACCAAAATCTCATTTTGAGGAAAAACTGGAAAAATTGATTTAACGTTAAAATTTTTAAACATGAAAGGGGAGTATGTCAACTCCCCTTTTTTTGTAATGAGAAATTTAAGGTTTTCCGATATGCTGCAAATAAAAGAAGTTACGTTTGTTAAGAGCATAACCAGTGTAAAGCATCGTCCGAAACCGCTTCTGCCGGAATTTTCCTTCGCCGGCCGATCAAATGTCGGAAAATCGTCCCTGATTAACTGCCTGCTTAACAGAAATCGACTTGCCAAGGTCAGCAAAAGTCCCGGCAAAACACAAACACTTAATTATTTTCTGGTCAATCAGCAATTTTTTCTGGTTGATTTACCGGGGTACGGATTTGCTCGGGTACCGCCGGCAGAGCAAAACCGCTGGAAGCGCATGATAGAGAACTATCTGATAAACAATAAATCTCTCTGCATGCTCTATGTCCTGGTCGATGCCCTGGTGGGACCGAAAAAGAATGATTTCCAGCTCTTTGAATGGCTTCAATTTGAAGAGATTCCCTATCAATTGATTTTGACTAAAACAGACCGGATTGGCAGACAAAAACAACAACAGCGTGCCGTAGAATTACGTCAGCTTCTCAATTTAAATAATGTGGATAGCAGGGTTATTCTGTTTTCTTCCAAAACAAAGGCCGGACGGCAGGAACTACTGAATCATATGGCAGAATGTCTGACTATCTGTAAAACTTATAAAGATGCTTTTTTCTAATTTTTTATCAACTTGATTTATAAGGCAATATTTCACAGATTAATTATAAATAAATGATTCATAAAAAATATACAGGGGATTTATGAAAATTTTAATCAGCGACAAATCATCTCCGGAATGTGCAAAAGTGTTGCGGGATGCCGGACATACTGTGGATGAAAAATTTGGTATTTCTCCGGAAGAATTGAAATCTGTTATTGGGAATTATGATGGTCTGATCGTCAGAAGTGCAACCAAAGTGACTCCTGAGATCATCAATGCCGCGAAAAAACTGAAGGTTATTGGTCGTGCCGGATCCGGTGTTGATAATATTGATGTGAAAGCGGCCAATGAAAAAGACATTGTAGTGATGAACACGCCCGGGGCCAACACCAATGCCGTTGTGGAATTAACCCTGTCTTATCTTCTGGGCATCAGCAGACATCTTTATACTGCATCGGCTACCATGAAAGAAGGCAAATGGGAAAAGAAAAAGCTGGTAGGAAGAGAGGTACTGGGAAAGGTACTTGGTGTTGTGGGTTACGGAAAAATCGGCCGTCAGGTTTCCATAAAAGCCAGTTGCCTTGGAATGGAAGTAATATGCTATGATCCGTTTGTTGGAAGAGACATTATCGACCAGTTTGGAGTTAAACTGGTGGCGGATATGGATGAGCTGCTAAAAAAAGCAGATTATATTACGATTCATGTTCCCAAGACCTCCGAAACGACTGATCTGATCAACAAGGAAACCTTCCAGAAAATGAAAAAGGGCGTTTTCTTTATCAACTGTGCCCGTGGAGGTATTGTTAATGAGGCAGATCTATTGTGGGCTCTTAATGAGGAGGTTGTAGCAGCGGCAGGAATCGATGTATTCGGGGATGAGCCGCCTGGAGCTACCGATCTGATCAAGCATCCCAAAGTAATGTGTACCCCGCATATCGGAGCTTCCACAGTGGAAGCCCAGGAAAATGTTGGTACTTTAATTGCCCAACAATTTGTTGATATGTTTGCCGGTAAAGAAATCCGCAATGTGGTGAAGCCCCGCTGACAAAATCAACTATCTTTTCCGGAAAAGAGGCTGGATCAAAAGTCAAAATATGTGTATAAATATAAATATCGCTTTTCAGAATGCCCTTATTAACCCACCACCAACCCCCTCTCTTGTCAAGAGAAAGGGCGAAGGGGAAGAGTTTCTTCGAATTCCGAATATTCGGAATATTGTATATTATTTCGTAATATTTGACTTTTGATACAGCCCCTTTTTCAATTTTGCGATATCGATTGTATTTTTCAATGAACTTGCATTCTATTCAGAGGTAAAATATATTTGAGCGCAAGATTGAAGGAGGATGACCGAATGCTGTTCGAAGATAAGAATTATAAACTCAAAATTGGCCTTGCTGAAATGCTGAAGGGTGGGGTTATCATGGATGTGACCACCGCAGAACAGGCCAAAATAGCCGAGGAAGCCGGAGCAGTCGCCGTCATGGCACTGGAACGGATTCCGGCCGATATTCGTGCCCAGGGCGGCGTTGCCCGCATGACTGATCCCAAGCTGATTAAAGAAATACAGAAAGCGGTATCAATTCCTGTTATGGCAAAGTGCCGGATCGGTCATTTTGCAGAAGCACAGATTTTGGAATCGCTGGGTGTGGATTTTATAGATGAGAGTGAAGTACTCACTCCTGCCGATGAAGAATATCATATTGACAAACATTCTTTTAAAATTCCCTTTGTCTGTGGCTGTCGCAATATCGGCGAGGCATTGAGACGGATTGGTGAAGGAGCCGCACTACTCAGGACAAAAGGCGAAGCAGGAACAGGTAATATCGTGGAGGCTGTCCGCCATATGCGTGCTGTTCAGAGAGAAATTAAACATATTACTACCCTGGGAAACGAAGAACTGGTCGGTTACGGTAAGTCTATCGGAGCACCAGTTGAAGTTATTTCCTATGTAAAACGTGAAGGAAAATTACCGGTCCCGAACTTTGCAGCCGGTGGTATTGCCACCCCTGCAGATGCATCCCTGATGATGCAACTGGGCGCTGAATCTGTTTTCGTGGGAAGTGGCATTTTTAAATCATCTGAACCGGAAAGACGAGCTAAAGCTATTGTCCGCACCACCACTCATTATCTCGATTTTGACATTGTCGCTAAGGAATCAGAGGATCTTAAAGAACCGATGAAGGGAATTGACATCAAGGAAATTCCGGAGGAGCAGTTACTTCAGACCCGAGGTTGGTAGTTACTGATGAAGATAGGGATTCTGGCAATTCAGGGTGATTTTGAGCTTCACCGGAAAATGTTGTCTCGCTTGAATGTTGATACTGTTCTGGTTAAATCTCCGGCAGACCTTGAGAAATGTGACGGTCTGATAATACCGGGGGGTGAATCTACAACATTCATAAAGTTACTGAAAGTCTCCGGACTTTTTGCCGCAGTGAAACAATTTTCACAGGCAAAAGCCATTATGGGGACATGTGCCGGTCTGATAACACTTGCCCGTAAAGTGACGAATTTTTCTCTCGAAACACTGGATCTGATCGATCTGGATGTTGCGCGAAATGCTTATGGCAGACAGATTGATTCATTCATAGGAGAGGTAGCGCTGCATATAAATGGTCGGGACACTTCTTTTGAAGGCGTGTTTATCCGGGCCCCCAGAATAGAGAAAACAGGGCAGGGGATCAGATCCCTGGCGTTTTATCAGGGCGATGTGGTTCTGGCTGAAAACGAGAATATCCTGGTTGCCACTTTTCATCCTGAACTAACCGAAGATACCAGAATTCACGAATATTTTATCAGAAAAATACAAGCAAAAATCCAATCATAAATTTGTTATACTGCATATCCGCATTATCAGATATATACTTGAAATTTCTCACATTTTCCCATGTATGATAGTTAACCTAAAATGAATAGAAGGGTAAAAAATGATGGATGTCAAAATCCGTTCGATTATTCTGTATTTGGGAATTTTCATTATTTTCTCATGGCTGAATTGCCAGACAAATCCAACTGAAAAATTTATCGATCTGATTGATTCGGGTGAATTTACTGAAGCCGGGAATCAGATCACAGAATATCTGGAAACAGAAAATAACCTGTCCGCAGAACAGCGGGAGATATTGTTATTTGAGCTGGAAAGGATGGACCGTATTGAGAAGGATTTCAAAGCAACCAGGAGTGATGTATTAGATTTCATCCGGGAGTATATTCCCGATGTAACAGAGAAGGATATAATTCGCTGGGAAAATGAAAAATCTCTGGAGTATATGATCATCGATGGACAGAAACGATATTTCAACCGTGCCGCCAGAAATCTCTTCCGTATCGACTCCAGCTGCATCCGAATATGGAAAGAGACCCATCCGGAACAATCCTCAGAAAAAAAATTCGATCTGGACCAGCATATTTCAGATGTTATGGCACAAAGCCGGGAAAGCAGTAACGGATGGTCCACACCGGTGCGAATCAAAGTGAAGTATACCATTACCATTCCTGAGAATACCGTCCCCCGGGGCGAAACGATTCGTTGCTGGATTCCATATCCGCGTGAAATAACCGACAGGCAGGTTAATATTGAATATCTTAGCTCGGAACCGGAGCAACATGTGATTGCACCACCGCAATACTTACAGAGAACTATTTACTTCGAAAAGCAGACTGTACAGGATAACGAAACAGAATTTTTGGTCGAGTACGCCTATACCAGTCACGGTTTTTATAAAGAAATTCAGCCGGAAAAGATACAGAACCTGACCACAGAAGCACAATTAAACGATTTTTTACGAGAGGAACCGCCGCACATACTATTTTCAGATGAACTGAAAGCTCTGTCAAATAAAATTGTAGGGGGTGAAGAAAATCCTTACCGGATTGCCAGACTGCTTTACACCTGGGTTGACCAGAATATCCCGTGGGCTTCTGCACGTGAATATTCCACTATCCGGAATATCAGCGAGTATTGCCTGCAAAACCGACATGGAGATTGCGGAATCAAGGCACTTTTCTACATTACACTCCTACGTTTGAATGGCATACCGGCCAGATGGCAGTCGGGATGGGAATTCCAGCCACCCCATCATAACATGCACGACTGGGGAATGCTTTACTTTGAACCGTATGGATGGATGCCAATGGATGTGGATTACGGAATGAGGACCTCGGAAAATGAATCAAAAAAATATTTCTATCTGAACGGGATGGACAGTTACCGTCTGGTTTTTAACGATGCCATTTCTCAGGAATTTTTCCCGCCCAAAAAACATTTCCGCTCAGAAACGATTGATTCTCAACGGGGAGAAATTGAATGGGATGGTGGAAATCTGTATTTCGACCAGTGGGATTGGAATATTGAATTTGAGGTCATTGATTGATTACACCGGAAACATAGAAAGGCAGAAAGCAGTTGGCAAAGAGAAGAAAACAAGAATATAATACAGAGTACAAAATAGAGAAGGTACTCGGTTGAAATAAAACAGCGCTATCTTTGTATCTGTTTAAATTGCGAGAGTTAAGAAGTAAGTTCGAGGGAAAATATATATCTATAAAACCATCGAAGGTCCAGACTGCTTTCTGCTCTTTAAATTCCGGATGAATTTCATCCCGTTTACAACCGGAGGGTGTGGTTAAACCGGGCCTGCTTTCTAAGTTTTTCCTTCATTCTTAAATCTTTGATCTTCGATCTTTAATCTTTTATCTCTGATCTTATCCTATTTTTCCTCCAGCATAAACTTGACATAATCCGAAATTCCCTCGAAGATTTTCTGAGCCATCTGCTGTCTGAATTCTTCCGAGGCCAGTTTTTCTTCATCGGCAGCATGGCTCATAAAAGCCTGTTCCACCAAAATGGTCGGGCGGGAATTAACCCGGATGACCTTGTAATTAAATGACCCTACCGTCCCGAAGTCATTCAGATCCAGTTCCAGAAGATTTTTCATTATAATATCGGCAAAATCGGCCCAGAAAGAATTGTGGTAATAGGTACTGGCTCCACCTACAGTCTCGAAACCATTTCGGGTGCTTCCGGAATTGGCATGTATACTGACCAGAATATCCGCATCGGAGTTTTCGGCTGTTTTTCTCTTGGTGGTCAGATCCATATCAACATCAGCAGGGCGAATCTGTAAAACTTCAACACCATGTGCCTTGCAGATTTCTTCCAGTTTCAAAGCGACATCCAGATTGATTTCCTTCTCCAGAAGTCCCGATAGACCCACCGCACCGATATTCGATCCGCCGTGACCGGCCTCTATCGCCACTTTTAATCCTGACAGGTTCAGACTGTCCGATAACTTCACATCAGGGGGATATTTGAGTCTGAAAATAAGGGAGCCATCCGCCGGTTTGCATTCATATCCCCATATTTTCGAAGTCTTCAGATTTATAATCAGTTGATAGGTCTCCGGAGTTACCTGCTGCCAGGTGACTTTTTCGATGATCCTGAGATCCTGATGATGAATCAGCCAGGTACTGCTGGTTTTAACACCATAAAGGGAAATTTTTATTCTTTTCTGATCCGGTTCCGGATAGATGGCATATGGTACTTTCTCGGGATAGGGAATAACCAGAATATCGCTGTTTTCCGTGGAATTCACAGAAATACTCTGGAGATAATAGCCAGGAGGAACCATTTCAGCCGGCAATATTTCAAGTGATTCTTCGTGGATGAATCCACTTTCTACCGGATTCAGAAAGATTCTGTAAAACGGCCCCACTTTGCCGTTGGTTCTCAGAATTACATCTTCGGGCAGTTCGGCAATGATCGGGCCTCCCAACCTGATACGTCCAAGATTGTAGGTAAATACCGCATCAGGACGTACGGTTTTCACCAGAGGATATTTATCAAAATCCCGCACCCATATAAAAGTGTTCAAAGAAAATTTTAATTTGTCATCCCCATTTTTGGTGACCGGTTCCAGCAGAATTGATACAGTATATTTTTTCTCCATTTTCAATTTGCGAAGGGAGAGAACGGTTTCATAACGGCTGTAATCCCAGAAATCCTGTCTGTGCATCCGGATTTTCAGGTCACCGGGCTGGATGATAACCCAGGCATTTTGCCCTTTTGAGCCGTTGAAGGTCAACGGTATTTCATCCGCCGGGAGTAGTATCATTTCTGAAGGCAGGTCAACAGAGCTTGAATCAATCCATAAGGGTAAAGGTTCTCTGGGTTCTGCCGGGATATAATGTAATTCCCGTTCGTAGCTTATTCCGGTTGAATCTTCTGTAAAAACAGAGGCACGTATCCGGTTAATGCCTTTATCCAGCTGAATGGTTTTCCAGAAAACACCTGTTTTATATAATTCTACTGAATCTCCGTTTATATACGTTTGTGCAGGATATTCCGTTTTGGCCAGCAGATGAAATTTTGATTGTGTGACGGTGTCGCCGGGAAATCGCCGGTACTCCAGCCAGGGCATTTCCCGCGAGACTGTGGAGTCTTTTTCAACAACATAACGGTAAGGGGCAAACCAGCCTCTGGTATTCAGAGCTATCTGATTGATTGAGAGAACAGATGGCTGTTCCCGGTTTATCAGGCCGATCCACCCCTCTGCGTCGGTATATTTTAATCCGGGATGTTCTACAGGACGGACATACCGCCCGGCGTAGTCCTCGGGAAAGATCTTATGGAATCGTAATGCCATAATTTGTTCCGGATCTGTACGTTTTAGACCTGCAGGTAGTAGGGCAGGACGTGAATAAAGAAATTTTTTCAATATACCGGTTTTATCGCGTTCAAGATCCGAGTAGGAAAAATAAACATGTCCAAATCCCTGGTTCAAACGGATAAAATTCACCTGACTTATGGTTTGACCATCTCTTATGTATCGTTCCCTTAACCGGATTCCGGGAAAAATATATCGGAAGTGCGGTGTTCTCCGCTGAAAATCCGTCCAGAGTTCATGAAAATTCGGTTTCGGATCTTCAATATCCCAATAGATCATCGGAACGATAAAATCCATAATACCGCGATTTAACCAGTCTATGGCATCCTGGTAATAGTTTGCAAAACCGGAACCGAATCGTTCATATCCCGGTATATCGTCGGTGCGGTACATTCCCCAGGTAGCTGCCGAAATATGCAGATATGGTTTGACAAGCAGTGCCTCAGCCACTACATCTTCCACCAGGTCTGTGAGTGTTTGACGGCCCCAATCCGCCCGGGAGATTGGATTTCTGAGACTGTCTGCCTGATATCTTGCAATCGAAATCGGATCGAATACATAATTGAGACCGGGATAGCGGATGCGATCAAAATGAATTCCATCCACATCATAATTTTCAGTAAAATGTCTTATCATTTTTTTGAGATATTTTTTGACTTCCGGATGAGCCGGATTCAGATAATAATATTCATTGATTGTCATGGGCTCACGGTTTTCATCAAAACAGATCCAGCAATCAATTGGTCTGGCGGGAGGTCCGTGCTTAAAATAGAGATGAGTTGA
>JAFGSO010000176.1 GCA_016934605.1 Calditrichota bacterium
AGCGTAATAAACCGAGCCTGTCCTGTGCCTCCAGAACTTCTGTCTTCCCAATATTTCGGTGGAAATTAATACAGTTCATACCAAAGGCTTTGGCCGCCAGAACCTCTTTTTCTGCCAGTTCAGGAGTGGGCCAGAGACCGTTCAATCCCCAGAAGCCCCATGATATGGCAGAAATGAGCCGAATACGTTCCCCATTTAAGAGCAGCAGGGCGTTTTCATCGATTCCCGCTGCCTCAAACCAGCGAAATGCACAGGTTACCTGTCGTTTGTCTACCCATTCTTTTTTCTTTTGTTTCAGACCGGATATTACTTCAAGTTCAGCACGATAAAGGTTGGGCGAATCGATATTCCAAACGGCCGCATCGGGATAGGAGATTTTTTCTTGTAAAGTTGCTGTCCCATAGGCCGTTAATGTTCCCCACTCTGTTTCGATTTCCCGGATTATTCTATCGCTGTCATATTCAAGCAGGCGAATCTTACACTGATAGGAAACCGGTTCATCCGTTTTACTGGTGATTTTTCCATGAACAATAATCGTCTTTATATCCGGTGTGCTGGCAGTCCATAAATCGCTTAAGTAAACCGGATCATGAGCAGTCAGGATAATTCCTCGATCCAGGCCACCGAAACCGTGACTGGCATGTAAACGGTAATCACCCCATTCCAGATACCCGGTGTCTACCCAGTCAAACCGACCGCCCGGATTGGTGATGCGAATTGCCAGAAGATTCTTCTCTCCGGGTTTAGCGGCAGCAGTTAAATCGCAGATAAAAGATGTTTCGCCGATGATATGATATCCAACGAGCTGCCGGTTCAGATAAACCTCTGCCCGTAATCGGGCCGCGCGTATGAAAAGCGTGATCTGTTTGTCCTGAAAGTTTTCCGGGATATCGAATTCGATCCACCACCAGGAAACGCCCGGATAATTTCCATTTTGAACCTGATTATCTTCCTCTTCAAAATAATAGGCATTCTTATATGGGCGAAAACCGAAATTCCCCCAGTAGTATTGCTCAACAGTGGCGGGGAGTTCAACCTCTCGTCCACTGGTGGGTGTCAATATCTCCCACCCACCGGTTGGAATGTTCACCGGAATTTTATCAAGGTTCACTTCATCCGGCAGATAAAGTGTATCATTTTCCCAGTCTGCAGCAGTATCCGGCCAAAGCCTCCACCCATCGTCAGGAATTTGCAATGTTTCCTGGGCAATAAGACCTGGTATGATTAAAACTGTGCAAATAATAGCTGAAATTATTCGACACATTTCATTCTCCTGTGGTATGGAATAATTTAATCAGGAAGTATAGACAGCTCTAAATTAAAATGTAACACCCGCCTGCAGAATCAGGTTGGCAAAAGGGGTAGCTTCACCGGTTCTGACAAAAGCAATATTACGGGTATCCCGGGTTATTGCTTTAAGCCGTTCGTGACTGATTTGTTCAACCTGAACATCCGGAAGTTTTGTATTTAACAATTCAGACAGTTTTCGGTAATAATCCGGGGATTTCTGTTCCATTTCATTGGTGATGAAAACTTTTTCGACTTGCAATTCGGTGAAGATAACCGTTAAAACATCCAGTAGTGCCGGCAGACCGGGAGTAACAGCAAGGTCGATTAGTTTCTCTCCATAGGGAATTGGCAATCCGCTGTCTGCTACTACCAGGAGGTCGCCATGACCCATACGTGAGATATGACCTGATAATGGCCCGTTTAATAAGGCTGTTTTTTTCATGGATCTAATCCTCACTGATAATTTTATGTTCAATTATTGCTCATTAACATTCCTGGATTGCATCTACTTCCTGCCAGGAACCATTTCTCTCAACTCCGATTGTTTTCACTTCCAACCCCCGGAATGCCAATGAAATTTTTTTAACAATTCCATCAATTTTAAGCTCGGTTTCACAGGCTTCACCGCTCATCTCCTGTAATCGGATCATTAGTCTTTCTGCCTTACGCGACTTTTTGCAGGCCAGTATCCGGATATTCTCCCGGGAAATATTCAATAGAGATAATGAATCGGGTTTGGCCACCGGGAAGTGAGCCAGTGCAAACGGCGGGCTGCTGATCCAGTCTGCAAAAGCCGTCACTCGTTTTTTTAATCTGGCCGGTTCATCCACTACCACCAGAACCCGAATGTCATGTATACCCTGATCCATATATCGGCGTGCCGGATATTTCTCAATTTTAAAACCCTTCTCATGGCAGTAGGCCGCACTGCGTAACGCCGAAAGACGGAGTTCTCCTTCTTTAAAATCGAAACCGTTCAGACCATTATGGATAACTGCCAGTCCATACATTTTGCGGCCGATCTCTTTTTCCATCAGCAACCAGCGACCATGGATATGCTCTTCCCCATCAGCCGGTCTGTCCGTAAATCCTCCGGGTATTTCCACCCGAATATTTTCCTGTTTGAATATAGTAGGGATAGACAATTTCAGTCGTTTCTGAATTTCATTCCAGTGCACCCATAACCGAAACTCCACAACGGGCCAGTCTGAATAAAGGTATGTATGATATACAACTTTACTATTGTTATACCGGTGAATGGTCTGGTAGATATTACGAATCGGCCCCTGATGCAAAATTCGCTGGCTTTCCGGTTCGCAATTGAATTCTCCGACAACATTCCGGTATTGCCAGCAGTCTGTTCCCCATGAATCGCCGGTATCTTCAATAACCAGGGATTTCAGAAGCTCACCTTCCAGATAATTGGGGAGGTCATTGTTATGAAGTGTATGAATAAGACCGCTTTTTTTATTCATCCGGGAAAAAAGCACCGGATTTTTAACCGATTGAGATTTTCGCCCCTCAAAGGCCTCTGCAGTATAACAGGCTCTTCCCACTGCAGGCAGATCTGCCGTGAAGCAGATTTTTCTTCGCCAGTCATTAAAAGGAAGCAGGCTTTCGGGTTGTTCCTCCTGGCAGGGAATTTCTTTACCACTGCTGTCAAACAGTTTTATATAGCAGGAACCTGTCCATTTCGGCCGGTGAGAAATCATGAACTCCACTTCCACCGGTACTTTCTTCAGAATGTGGTTGGTATTCAAAATAGTGACAGGTATGGGGAAAGACTGATACTTTCCGATGTTATAAGCCTGCATCGCTTCCAGGCGTAAATGACGCAGATTTTCAGACACTTTTCCATACAGGTCTATTGCATCTTTTTCGGCAGGTTCGGTGCAGCTTCCCGGAAGTATGTCATGGAAGTCATTAAACAGATGATCTTTCCATATACTGTCTAATTGGTCCTCTGGATATTTAAGACCAAAATGCCACCAGGTAGCGGCCCGGGTCAATTCGGTCTGTATAATTTCCGCCAGACTTTTCTGTGACGCTCTTTTCAGGCGGGACAGGGATGTATAGCAGCCGGTGAAAACCCGCTGCAATCCGCCTTCCACCAGTGGAATATCGGAAGTTTTATCCTTGATTGAATTATAGAATCGGTCCGGGGTGCTGTGCATGATATGAACACGTTTTTCTTCATTCATGAACTGATGGATTGTCTCGAGATCTGTGCGTGTTGCCCCACCTCCATGATTTCCGATTCCCCAGAATACCGGAACATCACGTTTAAGCTGTAAAGCAAGTTCAGCTCCTTCACCCAGCCTCTGCCGGAGATTTTCGAATTCGGTGTGATATAATCCGATAGAAATACGATATCCGAGGATTTCGCTTCCATCGACACCCCGCCAGCGGTAAAGGTCGGAGGGTAGGGCTAAATCCTGGCTCTGAGGACGCATATGAATATACATCTGGTAGCCGGTCAATTTTAGTATTTGAGGAAGACCGCCGCTGTGTCCAAATGAGTCAAAGTTATAAGCTACTTTTGGCTCTGCCCCAAAATGTTTCCGGAAAAAATCCCGGCCCACCGCAATATGCCGAAACAGGCTTTCTGTTCCGGGAAGATTCACATCCGGCTGAAGATACCATCCTCCGCTTATTGCCCAGCGCCCGGCTTTCACCTTTTCCTGAATAGCCTCAAACAGTTCAGGGGCAAATTTTTTAACCCACATATAAAGAACAGCTTCATTATGATTGAAAATCCAATCCGGGAATTCATCCAGCAGCCTTAGAGCAGTGTTGAAGGTAGACAGGGTTTCAGCAGCTCCTTCTTCCCAGCGCCATTGCCAGACAGGATCGAGATGGGCATTGCATATGAGATGAATGGTCGGTTTTATCATTGGTCATGATCCCGGCTTAAATTTCATCCGCTGCTGGCAGTTTTTTATACCAGGTGAAATACAGAATAATACTCAATACGCCAAAAACGGCTATCCAGGAAATCATATTTTCCCATTGTCTTAGAAAAAGAAAAAATGGAATCAAGGCCATTGCCACCTGAAAGATAACTGTTAGGAAACCGTTTAGAATATCATAGCGGGGCAGGGAATCGTTGACAGGTATCAGTCCCTGACGTTCTGCTTCCAGCCTGACCGGTTTCCAGAATCCGAAAGGTCTGACCCGGCTGTAAAATTTTACAAGAACATCCATACTGGTAGGAGAAAAAACGAAACCCATGATGATACAGATGACAAAAGAGAGCAGGCTATCGAAGGCCAACCAGTAGTGGACAGGCCAGCCGGTCAGAAACATTTTCTGTCCAATAATGATTACTGCACTCAGGATCATGCTCCAGACAAAAGCCCTGGCACTGAACCGCCACCAGTGCCAGCGCATGGTGGCCGGTGCCAGAATCATTGTAACGATGACAAAAATCATGGTTTCCCAGGCAGATACGATATTTTTAAAACTGAGACTGAATATAAATGCCAGGGTTATGGCAATAATGGAAGCAAGTTGTCCAAAACGGACAAGTTGCTTCTGTTTCAAATTTTTTCCGAAATATCTCTTTAGAAAATCATTTGTCACAACAGAACTGGTCACATTAATCATGGCGCTGAGTGTTGACATGAGAGCTGCCAGCAGAATGGCCATAAAAAGTCCGCGCATGCCAATGGGCAGTTTTTTTAGTACCAGTGGCATGATTTTCTCTGCATCAAAGCCGGCTTCTGCACCCAGATAGTAAATTCCCAGAATTAAGAAAGCACATCCGATGATCCATCTCAGGGTATATCCCACCGTCCACATGCCGGCTGCCAGCGATGCGTCCCGGGCATTTCGGGTCGTCAGAAAAAATTGAAAGTCCCAGACGTGTGGTCCGGCCAAAATTCGGAAAATAAGCCAGGAAAATCCTGCCAGCATAATTGGCCCAAAAAAATAATAATGCTGATAGGCCGGGGG
>JAFGSO010000177.1 GCA_016934605.1 Calditrichota bacterium
CGACAGTTCATATCTCGATCCCCTTCAATATTTCTTCGAGAATCTTCTTACACTGGTACTTCCTCGATTTGGCAACATCGGTATTTGTAAATCCCATGATTGTGGCGATTTCTTCCATACTTTTTTCTTCAAAGTAAAAAAGAAGCAGAACTTTCCGGCAAACCGGTTCTATTTTATTGAGCGCATCCTGAATCCGGGCCACCTGCTCTTCGGAAATAATCAGCTGAAGAGAAGAGGGATTTCCATCCCACACATTCACATCAATTTCCTGCGATGAAAATTTTTTGCGCTTTCGTAATTCTGCTCTCCATTTGTTTTTGGCGATTCCCATCAGGTAAGTTCCCAGACCGGAGGTGAGCGTGAACTCGCCGGAGGTTACTTTCTGCCACAATACGATAATGGCTTCCTGAAGGATATCTTCAGCTTCTGCCCCGGAACCACCATGCGAAACAATGTGGCTGAAAATCATTCGCTCGTACCTGAGAAATATCTCTCCTAAAGCAGTTCTGTCATTCTCCCTGATTCGTTGAAGAATATTTTTATCTGATAAGCTTCTCAGTCTCAGCATTTACCTTTCACACATTAATGTCATTAATAGACAGAATGTAAATCTTTATTGTGAAAAATAGACTAAAGTTTCGGCAAATTCAAGTGAATGTCACCAATTTAAAAAGGAGATCAGATATGAAAATCTTAGGCATATTTACACTCTTGCTTTTCTTTTCTATGGAAATTTATTCTCAGGGCCAGATTATTCCACGGGGAGAATTTAAGCCGGCAAATGTTGAGCTGCGCTCCGGTGATGTTTCCGTATCGATCCGAAATGGTGTGGCAGATGTTACCATGGACCAGGTGTTTTTTAATGCTGGAACCATGCCCCTGGAAGGGGATTATATCCTGATTCTGCCGGGAGAAGCACAGGTTTACGATTTTTACCTGGAAATTGACGGGAAAAAAGTAAAGGGGGAGATGCTGGAAGGAGAAAATGCCAGGCGGATCTATCAGGATATTGTCCGGAAATTTAGGGATCCGGCGTTGCTGGAATATGCCGGTAACGGAATTTTCAGGGCACGGATTTTTCCTATCGATCCTAAAAAAGAGAGAAAAATCAGAATTCGGTATGCGGCAATTCTATCCAGTCAGTTTAATAATTATGATTTTAGACTTCCTCAGTACCAGCAGTCGGACAATCCATGGAAGAAAAGTCATATTCGGGTGGAAATCCGGGAGGATGAAACAATAGGTAATATCTACTCTCCATCCCATGAATTGGAGTTTCTGGAGAAAACAGAAAATTGGGTACTCCTGTCGGCTGAATCCGGCCCTGTTCATCTGAATAAGGATTTTCGCCTTTTTTATTCTCTGGCAGTGGAGGGAATGAGTTATTCGCTATTGTCTTTTCGCCCCCGTACCGATCGTGACGGTTATTTTATTCTGCAGATGAATTTTCCTGAGACCCGGATGAACCGGCAGGAGATTTCTCGGAATATTATATTTGTGGTGGATGTTTCCGGAAGTATGCAGGGTGAGAAAATAAGTCAGGCCAGAAATGCGCTACGTTCGTGTATAAATTCTCTCCATGAAAATGACTATTTCGAAATTATCAGTTTCAGTTCAACCATTCGTTCTTTCAAGGGGAACCTGGTCAGGGCAGACAGAGATTCAAAGGAAAATGCTTTATATTTTATTGATAATCTGTCTTCCGCCGGGGGAACCAATATCAATGCAGCGCTAAAGGAAGCTCTTTCCCTCCAAACCAGTGGACAGGACAAGACAAGCGATATAATTTTTGTGACCGATGGTCTTCCTACCGAGGGTGAGACCCATATACAGGCAATCCTGAATAACGTGAAAAAAGCAGAGGGACAAAATGCCCGCATATTCTCTTTTGGAGTGGGTTGGGATGTTAATACTTATCTGCTGGACAAATTGTCGAGGGAAAACCGGGGCAGTGTAGAGTATGTTAAGCCGGATGAAGATATTGAATCTGCAATCTCTTTTCTGTTCGGGAAGATAATCAGTCCGGTACTGACCAATATCGAGGTGGATTTCGATGAGGCCGGGATTTATGATTTTTACCCGGTGGATATTCCGGACCTGTTTCGAGGCGAACGATTAACGCTTCTGGGTCGCTACAGTCGGACAGGAAAATTTACACTGCGGATAAAAGGACGATTGGAGAACAAGCCGGTGAGTTTTAATCTGCCTGTTCATCTCCCACGCAGGGAGACGGACAACTCCTTTATTTCAAAATTATGGGCAAATCGGAAAGTATCCCATCTTTTAAGCAAGATTCGTTTTAAGGGGGAAACACAGGAACTGGTAGAAAGTGTGAAATCTCTGGCAATGGAATACGGAATTGTGACCCCTTACACCTCCTACCTGGTAAGGGAACAGAAGGAGGAACTGGTAGCACTGGATGCGAGCCGGGAGAGGGGAGCTGCCGGAAACCGCATATTGCAGAGGAAGCAGGCCCTTGAGGGTGAAGACTCCGGCGAGGCTGAGATTGTCGGATCGAATTCGTTTTTTGATGCCATCATAGCACTTCCTGTTGCTCCGCAGGCATCCTCTGGCAAAAAAGCAGTTTTGAGCAGTGTTGGTCTGAGTAAAATTGCGCATAATGCCATAGAATCGGATATGCTATTGACCGTTCGGAGAGTAGAAGAGAGAACATTCAGACTCAAAAAGGGAGTGTGGATGGAAGAGAATGATGCAGTCAGCGGAGAAGTGGACAGATATCTGCTGTTTCTCAGCGACGAATACTTTGAATTTTTACAAAACAATCCCGAAGTGGCAAAGATTTTGGCACTTGGCGAAAATATCCTGTTTGTCTGGAGAAATCAAATCATCAGAATCCGTCAATCTTGATGGCATTATGAATGATAAGTGAGGGCATCCGGTTTTCCACCGGACGTTCTTTATAAGAGTAGTATTAGAGTAGTTTTAATGTTAATATATCGATGAAATACTATTTTTTGGTAAATATAAAATAATCAGCCGTCCCAATGGGACGGGGTTTTTTGGGGGGGACGATCATATTCCCGGCAATAAATTGCCGGGGTAAAGTCAGCCGTTGCAGCGGAATATCCGATGTGGGCTATCATGATTCACGGCAATAAATTGGCTATTTAGGTGGGAGCTTCTTGATAGAATTAAAATTTTATATTTTCATAAAAATTTTCAGATACACCCGATTTTAGTCCGCCATTTCAATGGCGGGTTCATGAAAACAAGCTACCTCCGTTCTGTCCCATCGGGACGGTTGAAACGTTTGGGAATGTATCATGGTCAGAGGAATATCCAAATCGGTATGTTAAAATTAATTTTGACAAACCACACCATTCGTTTCCCGGTATTCTCCTGAAAAAATGACTTTTGCTATATCCCCATGTCCGTCTTTCCTCTGTAATTTGATTCAATTGGAACAGAAAAATACTCGCACCAGATTTATTTTTCTGTAAAAGTTGAGTTACAATTGACGATGATGTAATTGATCTGTAGTTGAAATGGATTTTCATTGAAAATGAAACGATTTCTGAACCAATTTAATCCATGCTAATTTTGCACCGGTAAAATGAAAGACCAGAGAAAAACAAAAAAAGTTCTAATTGAGGAACTACAGGAATGCCGCAAACTGCTGGAGAGTTTGAATACTCCTGCGAAGAGTTCTTCCTCCCTGAACGAATCCGCTGATTTCGAAAATCTGATTCATTCTGTATTTGATGCTGTTCTGATTCTGGATGATAAAGGCAGCATTCTCTTCTTTAACAAAGCTGTAATTGAACTGGTAAGATTACGGTCCCGGGAAATTCCTGTGAATCCTACCGTTTTTGAATTTATCCAGCCCGGATTTAAAAAGCAGGTCAGGCAGCACCTCGATAAGATAAAGAAAGATAATCAGAGCTTTCTGGCAGAATACAAGATCGTGACCGCCGATAATTCCAGCCGGTGGGTTGAAGGACATGTTTCGCGAATCCAATTCAGGCGAAATCCGGCGGTGCTGGTTACCCTGCGGGATATAACGAATCGGAAAAATGCTGAAGAAACTATCAATTCAAATAAAGCAGAGTTGAATGCACTGCTTGAAAATACGGCTGATTCTATCTGGTTAGTGGACAGGAAATTCCGGATCACCTGGCTGAATTCAACTTTCAGGAATCTCTTCTACGAGGCATATGGAATTGACTTAAAAGCAGGTGATAATATTCTTGAGGTATCTCCTCATTTCCTCAGGTCGGTATGGAAGAAAAGATACCGCCGGGCGTTGAATGGCGAAGGTTTTTCCGTAGAAGAACGCTATCGTTTTAATAATCATGATATGGATGTTGAGATTTCCTTAAATCCGATTCGCACTGGTCACGAAATCAGGGGAGTTTCGGTGACATCGCGCGATATTACCGAAAGAAAAAGAATTGAAAGGGGATTACGTGACAGTGAAGTCCGTTTCCGGACTTTGGTGGAGAATGTTCCCAGTATTGCGGTTCATGGATATAATTGCCGTGGAGAGGTGATATTCTGGAATCCCGCCTGTGAACGTATCTATCAATATTCAAAGGATGAAGCAAAAGGACGGCGATTGGAGGATTTACTGCTGGATGGGGATAACAGAACAGAGATAATGAATAAAATTGAAAAAATTATTCATGACGATTATGTGATCCCATTGCGGGAAAATAGTTACCGGAAGAAGGACGGTACAATTATCCATGTTCTTTCCAGCAATGTTGTCTTACGAGATGGCAGCGGCGATATCATATATTATTTTCTGGATATTGATCTCACCAGGTTAAAATCAGTTGAAGCGGCGCTTAAGGAAAGTGAAATGAAATACCGATTGCTGGCTGAAACTGCCAGGGATATTATTGCCGTTCACGACATGAATGGAGATTTTACATATATGAATAAAGCCGGCCTGGAGGCTGCTGGTTTCAAACCAGATGAGGTGAAGAAAAAAAATGTGACTGACCTGATTTCGCTGAATCATCTTGAAAAGATGTATGATAAATGGTTCAGGAATCTGAAAAATGATAATAATGTTTTCCTCTATGAAACAGAAATGATGACCGGGAGGGGACTGACCATACCGGTAGAAATAAACTCCTCACTTATTCATAAAAATGGCTCACCGTCTCATATTTTGCTGGTAATTCGCGATATTTCCGAAAGAAAAAGAGTGGAAAATGAGATGAACATGCTGGGACATGCCATCAAGAGCATCAGCGAATGCGTCAGTGTAACGGATATGAATGATAAAATTCTGTTTGTGAATGATGCTTTTCTGAAGACCTACGGATACGACTGGGAAGACCTGATCGGGAAGTCCATTGATGTGGTGCGGTCACCTGAAAATCCAGAAGAGGTGGTTCAAAAAATATTACCGGAGACTCTGCAAGGCAGCTGGCAGGGAGAACTGGTAAACCGGCGAAAAAGTGGTGAGGATTTCCATATTTTTCTCTCCACCTCCATTATACGGGATGACAATCATAAACCGGTAGCTCTGATTGGTGTATCCAGGGATATTACCGAAAGGAAAAAGCTGGAAGCTCAGTACCGCCAGGCTCAGAAAATGGAAGCAATAGGTCGGCTTGCTGGAGGAGTCGCCCATGATTTTAATAATATTCTGACCATTATTAAGGGATACACCGAACTTTTACTGTCGCGTGTTGAATTGAATGATATTCTTCGCAATTATGCTCTGCAGATAGATAAGGCAGGAGAACGTGCCGGTGAGCTTACCCGGCAGCTGCTTGCTTTCAGCCGTAAACAGATTCTGCAGCCGAAAGTTCTGAACCTGAATGCACTCATTAAAGATATGGAACAGATGATGCAGCGCCTGATCGGCGAAGATCTGGAACTGATCACTTTACTTGATGCCGAACTCGGTAATATTCAGGCAGATCCGGGCCAGATTCAGCAGCTGATTATGAATATGATTATCAATTCCCGGGATGCCATGACCGGAAACGGTAAAATTATATTGGAAACGGAAAATACCGTGCTGGATGGAGATTATATCCGAAAACGATCGATGGTCCGGCCGGGACATTATGTGAAACTGACCATCAGTGATACCGGAATGGGTATTCAAAAAGAAATTCAGGATCATATATTCGAACCGTTTTTTACCACCAAAGAAGAAGGGAAGGGTACAGGTCTTGGATTGGCAACTGTGTACGGTATCGTAAAGCAGAGTGGAGGATATATTTTTGTGTACAGTGAGCCTGGTATGGGGACAACTTTTAAAGTATATCTGCCCAGAATTGACCAGGATATTGATAAAATGAACGAAGAAGAATATGGTGATGAAGATTGCCGGGGTAACGAGACAGTTCTGGTGGTTGAAGATGAAGACGAAGTACGAGATCTGATTTGTGAAACATTGAGGAAGTATGATTACAACGTCCTTGAGGCCCCGCATGGGGGAATCGCTCTTTCTGTCTGTGAAGAGTATAAGGAGACAATCCACCTGGTAATTACTGATATTGTCATGCCGCATATGAGCGGACAAAAATTTGTAGAAGAGATGGTTAAACACCATCCGGAATCCAGAGTGCTTTATATTTCCGGATATACCAGTGCAGGGATCATTCAGAAAAACCTGCTTGAACCGGATATGTTGTTCCTTCAGAAGCCCTTTTCCATGATTACACTGCTGCGAAAAATAAGACATGTTCTGGACTTAGACCAGAGTTGATCAGAAAGAATACTTGCAGCCGGTTTAAGGGTATGGTTTGTTGAAAATTTTTGACATACCTCGATCATTTCACTACTGAACAGACATTTTAAAAATTAACCTGGAAAGCATAACCACCAAGGCACCGGGTACTAAGTACACCTATTCATTATTATGATGACATATTCTCTCTGCCTTAAACAATTTTCTTTTCACTGTGATCTCCGGGACCACGGCTAGCCGGATTTTAATACGTCATCGCATTTACGAACTGATGTACTAAGATATATAAATAAACGGGTTAAAAAGAATTTGTGATTTTAAATATTTTTTTCCAGGGTTTATTTTTTTACCTTCTTCCATTGTTAATCATTAGGGTCTTCGTGCCTTGGTGGTAAAATTAGTAAATTAAGCAGGTTAAAAAACATTGATTTACAGAATAAAAAAGAAGGGGCGAGTAAATACTCACCCCTCTATTATATAAGCAATGTTCTATTTATTTATCTGAGGAAGAATAAAAAGCTGCCCATCAGCATGAGATCCGGGGCACCGTCATCCAGTCCGAAACCCAGAGCGCCACGAATTTTACTTCCCATGGCCAGTGTATAATCGACTCCACCGGTTAAGAGGGCATAATCACCTTCGGTTTGGAAATTCAGCTCACCAATTACATGAAACTGTTCATTGATCGGATAAATTGCTCCGCCTCCGATGAGAATGGATGTTTCATAATCTGTTTCTTTTTCAACCTCAAATGTTTGTTGGTTAAAAGTCTGTGTAGTGGTTTCGATGAAATTCAAACCCAGCACTCCGGTAATCACCATTCCGTTCTGCAGCGGATGTCTGATGGCACCAAATGCGCCAAAATCTAAATTGCCCTGTCCGATTTCTTCCTTCCCAATGGGCAGTGTGAGATAACCACCAACAGCCAGCTTGGTGTTATCCGGTAAAATCTGATAACGACCTGCGACAGTCAGATCTGAGAGACCGGATTCACCGTCACCAACTTCCGGGCTGAAATTGATGAAATTGAGAGCCGTACCGACTTCAACCTGGGGATTTATGGGATAACCACCCCGAAAGCCTACCGAAAATATACTGGCATAGTCGTAGTCCGCAAAAACGATACCAGCATCTCCGTAACCGCGGCTGGAGATAGTTGCATCCTGCAGGAAAGTCTGAAAAAGATGAACATCACTTTTAACAGCATCCTGAGCGGAAATGAGTGTGAATGCAAGAAGAACCATTAATACAGGAATATAAAATTTCATAAGTGCCTCCTTTATGATGTGTATGATGTGTTAGAATTAGTAAACCAATTTCAGCTGTCAGTTTTCACATACCGGATTTAGGCCTCGATGAACTTTTTGTCTAAATAGTTACCTGAAAAGCTCATTATCGAAATGCAGGCAGCCCCAAAATTACCATTAACCTGCCTTTTCGCAAAAAACGTTATCTCAATGCTATAAGAAAAACCCCCGTTAGCTTCAGGGGGTTAGTTTTGCCGGTTTGTTTTAAATCACCCGGACATTGGTAGCTTGTAAACCTTTAGGACCTTCGGCAACTTCAAATTCTACCTGATCTCCTTCACTGAGGGTTCGGAAACCTTCTGTTTGAATGGAACTGAAATGCACAAAAACGTCTTCACCATTTTCACGACTGATAAAACCATACCCTTTTTGCCCGTTGAACCATTTTACAACGCCTTTTTCCAAGATACCTACCTCATACAATTTGTTAAACTTTTTGAACTGTTATCCGGATTTTTAAAAGAATTCTCCCGGGAATTTGCCAAAAACCAGGAAACAGCCGATTTTTCGACTGTGCAAATTAAAGGGAAATTTTATTTTGTGCAAGAAATTTTTGTTAATTTATCAGGCTGTCCGCTATCTGCCTGCATCACAAGTTCTGTGAATACTTCTTTATCTTTGACTCATCAGTTTTTTATTCAGCTCTTCATGAAAATCTTCCAGCTGGTCACGGATTTCATCGAAACTGTCTATATGTCCCTCTATTTCCTTATCTGCATCACGATCCCGGCTCTGCATGAGAGCATCCCTTGCCATCAGAAGGGCTTCTCTTTCTTTCCCTTCGGCTGCCAGGGCTCTGGCTATCCAGTATTTGCTCTCTACCTGATATCCAATGGAGGGGTACCGATATTCTGATACTTGTCTCAGAATCTCCTCAAATATGGATTTTACCTCGGTCCATTTTTCAAATTTTACCAGAAATCTTCCCCGAAAATACAGATCGGTTAAATTGGGATTCTCTTTTAAAGCAATAGCCCGATCTACCAGCTCCAGTCCTTTTCGGTAATCCTGCTCGTTGTAGTAAGCCGCCAGGAGCACATACAGGGCTTCGTAAACTGCATAACGTCCGTGGTCAATCGCAAACTGTAGCTGGTTAATCCCCAGTTCGCGTTTATCGGGCATCCAGAAGGCAATCAGACGCAGAAAGCTCGATTTGGCGGTCCTCCAGTAATAATAAGAACCAAGCCCCAGGTAGACGTCATAGAGGGTTGAATCCTTCTCCAGCGCTTTTTTGAAATGATCTATACCCCGCACAGCATCGCGGTAGGCTCCAATGAAATTCCATTTACGAAAACG
>JAFGSO010000178.1 GCA_016934605.1 Calditrichota bacterium
CAAGTTCTTTACCAAGCTTCTTTATATCCCTCATTTCATGCTCGTTGTGACGCATCACGATGAACTGAATGTCGATCCGGGGAAATCCCTTAGCGAGGTTCCGTCGTTCTTCAACCAGTTGTTGGATACCTTTGATGACCCGCCGGAAATATCCGGCCTGCCGGTAGATCTTATAAGTTTCTTCGGAAGCACCATCCACCGACAGAATAAGTCGTCCCAGCTTACTTTTCGCCAGTTGCCGGGCAAACTCGGGGTTGGCCAGGCGATTTCCGTTGGAACTGATAACAGTGAATATTCCCTTTTCATATGCATAATTTATCATGTCTATTATGGCGGGGTTGATAAACGATTCACCCTGGAAATACAGCAGTAAAACCCAGGTATATCCCGCAATCTGATCTATTATCTCACGGTAATCTTCATATGTCATATTATTCTGGGGTCGTGAAAGGGTTTTCAATCCTACCGGACACTGAGGACATCGAAGGTTGCACAGAGCTGATGGCTCAATAATGAAGGTATACGGTTTCCCCCAGACAAAATAACGTCTGCTGAGACGAGATAAAAAATATGAACTCAGCATTGAAACAGCATTACTGAATTTTTTCCAGCTCCACAACGGGATAAGAAATTCTATACAGGAAATAAATTTTTTCATTGCAAAACTTTGTGCATACTGTAACCTGCTTTCTGAATAAACAATAGTCGAAAAGTTCAGGTTAAATGAATTTATCTGTTTCCCGGAACCTGTTAATATTCAAAATTTATTTTTTAATTGCAGGTAATTCCCAGCTGTTTTTGAATCTTCTGTAAACCGGTTCAGGCAACTGTACCAGCAGGGGATACAGGGCCGCATCCAGCCAGTATATAATCTCCATCATGTCAACGGGATCCATGGCTGTACAACCCGAGGTTGAATCGTCCTCTCCAGCCCAGTTATGCAGAAAAATACAGGAACCCGCTCCCTTTGTCACGGGATTCCGGTTGTGTTCCACTACTACCCCCTGTTCATACCAGATTTTCCCTCTCCACATTCTCTCTGAAGATTGCCAGTCCACGGAATCTACTTCGTCACGCTCAACTATCTGATTATAGAAACGCGAATCCTGGTCATCCACGCATTCAACCAGTTCACGCACATGTATATAGGGGATTTTTAATTCAACCATACTATCTGCCAGGGCATATCCAAACGCTTCTCCAAGCTTGAATACTCCCGCGGGACTCCTGCCATCTCCCTCCTGTTTAACGGGTTCTTCCCGGTTTTGTAAATTGTGCAAACCAATTCCCCAGCCCAGGCCATTTTTTCCCACAATTGCAGGTATGGCATCTCCAATCATCTGCCAGTTGCTACTGCCGCCGGCTCTCTCGAATCGAAACAGCCTGGCATCAGGTTCATTAAAACTCGGGGTTATAACGACAATCATCTGACGGCTTTCCGGAGGAACGGGTGACTCCGTTTTATGCTTCTGACAGGCTGTTATGGCAGAAATAAAAAGAAAAAAACAGACGAAAACAGATGCTCTGGGCAAAATTCTACTCCTTTTAAATATCTCAATGACTGATAATCAAATCTATTATATCCGAATGAGTTTTTGATTATAAGAAATAGTCAACTGGCCTGTTTTCAAGAATAATCTTTCTCTTTAATATTCATTAAAACAGTTAAAACGATTTGGATTGAATTAGACCTCATTTGAGGAATGACGGTAACATTTGGATTCAGAGATATTCTGTATTATCTGCATTATTTCTCTTACATAAGCACATTCACACTGAACCGGACAGGATTTCAGATTATGCGTGTACAGGCAATATCCGGGACATTCTTCCGTCCCGTTCTTATTGTTCGTGAAAACCGGTCCATTGGTGAGATCGGAAAAGTATTTCACCGGTATTCCCAAAGTGGAGCCACAGGAATGATTAAAAAGAAAAATCCCGGATGTCAGTTCTTCAAAATGAACCTGATAACCAATCAGATTAATATCGCTGTCACCCAGAAATTCATCCCGTGAATCCCAATATTCTTTACAATTTTTGCACTGCTTGAACATATTATTCATACAATAACAATCCCGGGTTATCGAAAATTATAATTCTGCGGACATCAACTGCACTCACAGCAGGATTCCGGAGGCACCACTTTTATATTCATCAAATTTCACTCATTATCGGACAGCTTCCATACAGCTTCAGCAAATTTATTTCCAAGATCTAGATACCCTGCGCTGTCGTAATGCCAGCGGTCTGAGTACTGATATCCGCTGGTGCTGATTACCAGGCTGGCACATTCATCTTTCTCGGCAAATGATGCCTGAGCAGTCCTGATAATATGTCCGAAATTCCAAACCATACCATCCTTGTCGTCCTGTCCGGAATCGGAGATCTGCCCGATCACCACCGGGATATCATCCATGCGCAGAGCGGCACGAATCATATTCATCAATTCTTTCAGATTTGCTTCATATCGAACGGCGATTTCTTTAGTGAAGGCCCCATCGCTCTCACCCTGCATCCAGATTATTCCCGCCGGGATCAACCGATCTTTTTCTCCGTCACCATCAATATCCTCAACTGCAAAAGCATTTCTGACGGTAGCCAGGAAATGGTCGTATTGGTTGATACCATTCCCGGTTGAGAAATCCGGATCCCAGCAGCCGAATTTTCCAGCGGCCTCAACATCGATGGAACTGCCGCTGCGAGCATATTTTATCAGCGCAATGTTCTCCCCGGGCATCAATTGTTTCAACCTTCTACCAAAAGTCAACTCAACGCCAAATCTCTCAGACAAATAATTGCTCTGCCCGTCCGAAGTGAAACCGTATCCGTGACCAGGCATTAGCTCAGCCCAGATTCCCTTTCCATCAATTTCGGTGGTATCCGGTGAGGTATTTCCATGAAAAATAAATACTCCGGGTTCAGGCTG
>JAFGSO010000179.1 GCA_016934605.1 Calditrichota bacterium
AGGAGGTTTTTTATTGCAACTATTTTTTATCTACCATCGGGAATTTCTGAGAGAACCGGAGAGCGGGGAATTAACTTTTTGAATATGTAAACCGGTATATTATATTTAAAAATTACCTGGCAAGGAGGACCCTAAATGCAGTTTACCATTATAGCCGCGGTGGCAGGAATCATCGGAACAACCGGAATGACTCTTTTTCTGTATATTATAGATAAATCCGGCAGGATCAATGCTAACATGGTGAAAGCACTGGGTAGTGCGGTCACCCGAACGGTAGAAACATCCCTTCTGCCGGGACTTCTAATACACTATATATCGGGCATTATTTTTGCATTCTTATATTTCAACTTTTTACAGATGCTCCAGATGAATGATGTTCTGTCTCTTGTTCTTGCAGGGGGTATCATCGGATTTGCCCACGGTTTTGCTTTCAGTTTTGTTATGGTAATACTGGCAGAACATCACCCGGTAGAACAATTTCAGAATGCCGGTTTTCAGGTTGCGATTGTCCACTTCCTGGCCCATATTTTTTATGGACTTCTGGTAGGCCTTATGTTCAGCTTATACAGTGTATAAAGTATTTGTGCATTTATTCGATATTAATACAATCAGCTTTATTATAGGACGGGATGGAAATTAAGTAGGGTATATTCCGAAATTAGCTGTTTCACAGACACTATCCATATATTCCATTTGAAGAAATCTATGACAAAACTGAGGATACTGACAAGTTGGGTTGAAATCTCCGAGAAAGCCTATGCGCATAATCTTAATTTTTTCAAATCCAGGCTGTCTCCGGATACAGAGTTTTCGGTTGTGGTAAAATCAAATGCTTATGGTCATGGTTTTCTTGAAATAGCCTCTCTAGCCATAAAATACGGGGCAGATTCTTTCTGTGTTCATTCTCTGGATGAGGCAATTTGCCTGCGAAAGTCAGGCTACAATCAGGAAATTCTAATTATGGGCCCGGTTCTGCTGGACCGGCTTCCCGAAGTACTCGAGAATCGCTTCAGACTTGTGCTTTATAATCTGGAGGCTATTGACAAGCTGAAGAAACTAACTGATAAAAACGGAAGGACCGTTAAACTACACTTAAAACTGGAAACAGGAACATACCGCCAGGGCATTGAAGAGAAATCGTTACCGGTTTTCCTGAAAAAACTGAATCAAAATCCCCGTTTGCAGCTGGATGGCGTCTATACACATTTTGCCAATATTGAAGATACCACGAATCACGAATATGCATTCCGGCAGCTGGATCTTTTCACCAGAATGGCAAAAATTGTGAAAAATGAGGGATTCGCGGATGTGAAACTTCATGCGGCCTGTTCTGCTGCCGTATTGCTTTTTCCGGAGACACATTTCGATATGGTTCGTCTTGGAATAAGTCAGTATGGCTTATGGCCATCGCGCGAAACTTTTGTTTCCTATAAAATAAAGCACAGTGCAAACGGCATTGATGTTCTTCAACCGGTATTAAGCTGGAAAGCACGTATCGGACAAATAAAACCGGTACCCCCCAGTCAGAACATCGGATACGGAGGAACATATCAGACAACGCGTGAATCCAGGCTGGCTATCCTTCCCATCGGCTATGCCGACGGTTACGACCGCGGGCTGAGCAATCAGAGTTATGTTCTGATCAATGGACAGCGGGCTCCTATGCGGGGGCGTGTATGCATGAATCTGATCATGGTAGATATAACGGATATTCCGGAAGTGAATTTGGAGGATGAAGTTATTTTACTCGGTAAAAGCGGGAATTCCCGGATCAGTGCGGATCAACTGGCAAATCTGTGTGGCACCATCAATTACGAATTTGTAACGCGCATCGGCCCATCAATTCCCCGTATCATCACAGAATGATTATTTATTCTGAATATGAGTAATTAGATGGCTAAAGACAGGAATCATACTGTCAGATAGCGTTTTACCAGCGGCCTTTGCGGTTCCACTGAACATGCCCCTTTTCCAGAACATGGCTTTTCCCGCCAAGACCGGAATGCCGTAATATTTTACTGTGAATCCTGTACCAGGAGGACAGACTGCTTTTGCTTTCACGATAGAATCGGTACAGAAACTTCTTTTCCTGTTTTGAATTGATCAGATCTTTATAGAAATGTTTCATACCGACACCTGTGTGTTATGGTTGTACCATTCTTTTTCCCAGCTCCAGACGAATTTCAAAACTGGAGTGATTATTTTCTCCCGCAATTGACTGGGGGAAATAAATGAACCGGTACTGTGGACGTATCGATATAAAGAACGATTCATTTGATGTTATATCTATACCCAATCCAAAGCCAAAATTAAAAGAAAACCTGTATTCATCGTCGGTAGGCAAACGATTTCTTTCTTCTTCCGGCAGGAAAGATAGTTCGGTTTCATCGTTTCGAGGAAAATTCATACCGAAAGTAAGTCCGCCGGTACCGATCAGATAGGGACGGAAATCATCTTCCACACTGTTGTAAAAAAGCCGTCTCTTCAATTCAATGCTTAAGGGCAATATAAACAAACGGTTAAACTTATTGATTTGCCTGGGGTACCCGGTGAAATAATCATAATAGGTAAATTCATATTTATCCCGCATAATATAGAAATCCAGTTCTGCACCCACATGAATATATGACGGTAAAGCAAAGCGATAGAATCCTCCGAGACCGATACCCGACATGGCGATAGTAATCCCCGCACCGTATTCATCCTCGTGTATGGGATCGCGGTCAATATACTGAGTCCATCCTGGTGAAAAAACAGACAGAGTCAGTAACAGGATGAACACAATTCCGGACGTATGTTTCAGCATAATTTAAAACTCCCTGATGATAATAATCCTTTTACGTCTCCGAATTGAAAAAGCTCCCGGCTGACGTCACCGGGAGCTTTTAACATCAGAAGGGTACAGAATCGTCCTCTGTCGGTTCAATATCGTCAGGAACTTCCAGATCTTTCTTGGGCATTTTTTCTGTTTCTGCTGAATCCGTCCTACCTCCCGGCGAATCCAGCATCTGGACATCATTAGCCACAATTTCCGTGGCCGTCCGTTTCGCTCCATTCTGATCCTGCCATTCGCGATACTGCAACCTTCCCTCCACGTAAACGCGCATGCCTTTCTTGAGATACTGCTTGGCAAATTCTGCTAACCGGGTCCACGCCACTACGCGGTGCCAGTCTGTCTGTTCCTGAAAATTACCGTCACGATCCTTGTAGGAATGATTGGTGGCAACGTTGAAATTTGCCACCGGATTCCCGCTCGGAGCGTAACGTACTTCAGGATCAGCACCCAGCCTCCCGATAATTAGAATTTTGTTCACCGTTCCTCGAGACATGGGTTTTACCTCCGTTACTGTTTGTGAAAAATTACCGTGAATTAATTGAACAACTGCCTTTATAATATCAAAACAAAGGCTCTCAAAAACAAGAATTTTTCTTTCAATTCTAAAGTCATTTTTAACGTTTCTTTAACCACTGCAATGGATTAAGTGTCCGATTGTTTCCGTAAATTTCAAAATGCAGTTTAGGCCCTTCAAGAGACCCGGTTTCACCCACCAATGCAATCCGGTC